>JAUNWH010000034.1 GCA_030540405.1 Spirochaetales bacterium | reverse complement strand
TTTTTTTATATTAAAGTTTGTTTTGTCATTGACAAATGGCACAACATATCAGGAGAGTGTAATAAAATCTTATAGGAGAAATTATGAGTGAAAAAACTACGGCGGAAGCAAGAAAAATCTGGAAGGATTTCAGCGAGAAAAAGACAAGTGAGGAGGAAACAAAAAATTTGCTTTTGGAATTCATGTTCAGGCGAAAATTTGAGCTGGGACTTGCAAGCATGAGCGAAGATGATTTTTCGGATTTTCTTGTTTACATGGCGGAACATTTTGTCCACATCTTGAAAAAGTATAATCCTGAAATAAGCGATTTTTCCACTTACATTTACGGAGTTTTGCAGGCGTCGGCTTTATGGCGGAAAAAGAAGCAGTTTTTGGCAAACGAAAAAAAATCTTGCTGCGAAACCTTAGTTGTTGAAGAATCAAGTTTAGTTCTTGAAAATGAAGAAATTTACTTTGAAAACGAAATGACAACAGAAGAACTTTTTAAAGTTGCAAAGAAAAATCTTGAATATTCGGCAGGCTCAAGGCATTCCGAAAGAAAAGCAAAAATCAGCGAAAGTTTTACAAAAGAACTTTGCCTTGTCCTCGCATTAAAATCTTGCTTCAGCATTACGGATCCGCTTGTTGAAAAAGTTTCCGCAACAACAGGATGCAGCAAGGAAAAACTTAGGAAAATGATTATGAGCGCAAAGGAATCAATTGAAAAAAAGGAAATGCGGTTTCAGAATTTATTTAAAAAACGGAATTTCGCATATTTTTATAGAAAGAAATTTTCAATGCAAAAACAACGGGAAGCGCAAAAAGAGACAGGCTGCACTGAACACGAACTGCAAAAATTCAATTCACATGACCAAAGATGGCGCAAATCGATTGAAGAACTTTCAAGGCAAATTCCCGTTCCCACAAACATAACGGTTGGCAAGCTTCTTTCAATGAGTCCGCGCCATGTTGCTTCACTTGTTTCAAAGGCAAAGGAGATTTTTAGCGGCGATGAATAGAAATCCGCCATTCTCTCGACAACAAGCATTTAAAATGCTATTCTTTTGGAATGAAAATTTATCTTGCAACCGGAAATTTAAATAAAAAACGTGAAGTCTCGGAGCTTTTTCCAGAGCATACAATTGTAATTCCAAAGGACGAGGGAATTGACTTTGATCCAGAAGAAACAGGCTCGACATTTTACGAGAACAGCCTTATAAAAGCAAAAGCTTTGTGGGAAATTGTGCACTCCCCTGTTCTTGCCGATGATTCTGGAATTTGCGCTGATGCCTTAAACGGAGCTCCAGGAATTTATTCTTCGCGTTATGCAGGTCCGGATTTTATGCGCGGAAAGCCTGACGGAAAAAAAATTCCGCAGGAAGAACAGAATAAATTTTTAATTCAGCAGATAACGGATTCAATTTCCTCTGGAAAATTTCAAAAGCGGACCGCACATTACACTTGCTCAATGGTTCTTTACATGGGAAACGACAAGCTTTTTGTTGTGCAGGAAACAATGGAAGGCGAAATTGTCGGGAAAATTGAAGATGCAAGAGGAACAGGCGGATTCGGATACGACCCGATTTTTTATCTTCCTGAGCTCGGAAAAACTGCCGCGGAACTTACAGCTGAACAAAAAAATGCAATAAGCCACCGTGGAAAAGCTTCACGCCTCATAAAAAAAATAGCAGAATATATTCTTTGCGACGAGGGAAAATGAAAATTGCAGTTGACTGCCGCATGAGCGGAAAAAGCGGAATAGGAACTTTTTTAGACGAAATTCTTCCATATTTAAAAAGCAGCGGAAATGAATTGTTTCTGTTCGGAAATCAAGAAGGAGAGCCTTGCAATGTAAAAACATTCTCGCTGAAGGAAATGTTCTTTTTTCCGAAAGAACTTTTAAAAAAAATAAATTCGTGCGATGTTTATTTTTCACCATACTGCAATATTCCAGGCGGAATAAAAATTCCAGTTTTTTCAACAATCCATGACATTGTTTTTCTCGATGTAAAAGGACTCTGCGGAAAAGCTGGAATCATTGCAAGAAAATTTTTCTACAAACGCGCAATAAAAAAATCCAAGGAAATTTTTACAGTTTCAAATTTCAGCAAGGAAAGAATTGAAAAAATTCTAAAATGCAATAAAAAAATTGCGGTTGTCTATAACGGACTTCCAAGTTATATGGAAAAAAAATGTCCTTGCGTTCAAAAAGACAATTCTATAATTTTTATCGGAAACATAAAAAAACACAAAGGGCTTTCTGTTCTTCTTGAAGCTTTTGAAAAATTCTATCAGCTTGAAAACAATTCAAAAAAGCCAAAACTTTTAATTGTAGGCTCGCAGGATAATTTCAGGACAAAAGACAATAGCATTTCAGAAAAAATTAGCGGACTGAATTCAAGATTTCCAAATTCAATTGAATTTACAGGATTTGTTGAAAATGAAAAACTGCTGCAGCTTTTAAGCCGGGCAAAATTTTTGGTGCAGCCGTCGCTTTATGAAGGATTTGGAATTCCGCCACTACAAGCCCTTTATTGCGGAACAAAAGCCATTATTTCAGACATTCCAGTTTTCAAAGAAATTTACAACGGATTTCCAGTTGTGTTTTTTCAAACTGGAAACAGCAGCGATTTATGCGAAAAAATGCTTAAAACTTTTTGCGATAACAGTCCGCTCGGAACAATCCCTGAAAAATATTCCTATAAAAAAACAGCGTCTTTGATTTTAAGTGAAATAACTAGAAAATAATGCGTTTTTATGTGTAACAATAGACAATTTCGCTTTTTTCCTTTATATTGGATAAACTTATGATTTCTAGTATCAACGCAGAAGAATTAGAAAAATACTTAAAATCTCAATACAAGCATACAAGTTCTTTTGTTTCTGGCATTTCGCTTGCTTTTATAGATACCTTATTATTTATGCTTTCAATTTGCATCGGATTTTTTATTGTAAATGCGGTTGATCCTGCCTGCATAAATTTCAGATCTTTTTTGAAATATTCAATTTTTTTGCCAGCCGTTTTCGTTGTTTTCTATTTGAACGGACTTTACCCTGGAATTCTTTTAGCTCCTGAAGATGAAGTAAGAAGATTTTCACTTTCTTCATTTTTCATTCTTATTGGGGAAACTTTTGCGCTCACAACTATAAAATCCACAAAAGACCTTATTCCGATTGCAGTGGCGCTTGTACTTTCATGGCCATTTGCAACAATTTTGCTTCCGCTTGGAAGAGAACTAAGCCGAAGATTTTTTGCAAAATTCTCATGGTGGGGAGTTCCTGCGGTTGTCTACAACAAAGACGATAGGGCAAACTTAATCGTAGAGCGGCTTTTGAAAAAAAAATATCTTGGCTACAGACCGATTCTTATTGTAACGGATTCTGTCATTCATAAAGATGAATTCCTTGGAATAAAAATTGTTGAGCAGTCCGCTGAAATTTCCGCAGTTTTAAAAAAAATCAACATAAAAGTTGGAATTCTATGCGGATTCAACAAAAATCTTGAAGAGCTTCAGACAAACTACAGATATTTAATCCGAGTGCCAAGAGAGCAGCTGAACACGACAATGTCTTTGCACATGAAAGATTTCGGCGGAATTCTTGCGTTCTCTTCAACAAACTATCTTACAAAAAAGAGCTCGTTATTTTTAAAAAGAGCAATTGACATTTTTGCATGCATCTGCGTTGCGCCGATTTTGATTCCGCTTACATTGATTATAGCAATTGCAATAAAAATAAGCTCGCCGGGACCAGTTTTCTACGGACACAAAAGAGTCGGAAAAAATCATTCTGTTTTAAAATGCTGGAAATTCCGTTCAATGTGCATCGACGCAGACAAAAAACTAAAGGAAATTCTTGAAAATGATCCGGTAAGAGCCGCTGAATGGGAAAAAGACAGAAAATTCACAGACGATCCGCGTGTAACAAAGCTTGGAAAATTTCTTAGAAAAACCAGCCTTGATGAAATTCCGCAGCTTTGGAATATTTTCGTTGGTGAAATGTCCTTGGTTGGTCCGCGTCCAGTTACAGAGCCTGAGCTTATAAAATATGGAAAATATTCAGACTATGTGTTTTCCGTAAAGCCTGGATTAAGCGGAATGTGGCAGATTTCAGGACGAAGCGACACTGGCTACGAGGAAAGAATCAATTTAGACACTTATTATATTCAAAACTGGTCTGTATGGCTTGACATTTGGATTTTGATAAAAACAGTCGGAGTTGTAATAAAAGGCAAAGGAGCCTATTGAGCTATGCTGAAAAATTTAAAAAAGACACTTATCTTTGTTGTGCTTTCTTGCGCATCGGCAGTTTTTGCACAGGAAGAATTTTTTCAAATAAAAAAAGTTGACTTCATTTCAAAAGGAAAAACAAAAGAGTCGGCATTAAAAAGAAATATTACAGATATAAACTACGAAAAAGTTTTCACTTCGCAGGAGGAGCTTGAAAAATATCTTCATGACATATATCAGAACATAGAAAATACAAGGCTTCTTACAGACATCGAATATTCATACGAAATAGCGGAAACCACAGACGATGGAATAAATCTTGTTGAAGCGCAGTACACTTTTAAAGATTCACATTCAATGCTGATTTTTCCAAAGCCGGCTTTAGACACAAACTCAGGAATTGAAATCAAACTCAAACTCAAAGACAACAACTTTCTAGGACTTATGAATGACTTGAATGTTGATTTGAATTTGAACTTTGGCGATGATGACGAGCCAGACAATTATTCAAAAGTGACAACAGGATTCGGCTTTAGCTACGACTACCCTTTTGACATTGGAATTACAGAAAATACTTGGAGCAACTCTTTTGACTTTAACTGGGTAATAGGCGATAATGCTCCAGAATACAACTTCACAACAGGAATTGCTGTTGTAGTTCCAATTGGACAGCATAAAATTAAATTTGAGTTTTCACAGTCAATAATAAAAAACCTTGACTATGAAAAATATGACGATGATCTTTATTTTGTAGAAGACGCGACAATTTCAGTTCCTTTTTCAATTGGCTACATAGGAAACACTACAGAAGTTACTTACACGCCTTCCATAAATTTTACGCACAACTGGGACAGAAACGGAATCAACAAAAGCAACGATGACTTGTACCAAACTCCAATGATAAAACCCGGCCAGACAATAAGTTTCAGCAATATAAACTGGGTAGGCGTAAACAACTTTAGAACTGGATATTCATTTTCTGCGTCTCAATACATGGGCTGGGACATAACAGCGGACACAATCGATGAAAAGGTAGTTCCATCAGTTGAAGCAAATTTACAACTGTTTAAAAGCTTCAAATATGTTGGTTTTGCAATCAACGCAAACGGATTTGCAGGCTACAACACAAAATTTTCAATCGGTGAATATTTAAGAGGCGCACCAGATAAACAGGAATTCGATGACTACGAAGTTGATGCAGACAACTACGCGCTAAAAACTCCGGCTGCGATAGTTTTCAACTTTGATATGCCAATACATATTGTTACTGTCCGCTGGCTTGACTGGAGCTACGCGTTGTTCGGAAGCTATGACACAAAACCAAAAGCCGTAAAAGCAATTGCATTTTTGCCGCATAAAATTTTTAAGCACCTGAACTTTGAGTTTCAGCTAAGCCCATTCTTTGATGCGGCCTTGATAAAAAACAGAGGCACTGGCTCGAACTTGAACTACAAAGAAGGAATTTACACAGGCGGACTTGAAGCTCTTGTTTACCCTGAAAAATGGAAAAGTTTTGTCGTTCGCGCAAGCCTTGGTGTAGACCTTTCCAAAAAGATTCTCAACGGTCACATGGACTTTGACAGTTCATGGAGAAAAGGAAAAGCTTGGGAAGCATATTTTGGCTTAGGACTTCAATTCTAATTCAATTTTCAGTTTTTACAATTTTTTCTGAAGCATAAGACTTCCAGTATTCAACTGGCACTGATTCTGAAAGAGACACAAAAAGCGATCTTGAAAAAACTATTCTTCCAGAATTAGCTGCGGATTCAGCAAGATCGCAGAACAGTTCCCACACGCTGTTTTTTATCCCCCACTCCACAATGTCGCTGTAGCCGGAAGATTCCACAAGAAGCGTCTTAAAATTTGAATATTTAAATCCGTTTATTCTCTGCATTAAAACAGATTCAATTTTTGTTACAGCCAAAATTCCAGCAAATGCATTAAATTTCAACGCTTTATCATTTTCAGCTTCCGACATATAAAGTTTTCCAAGCTTGACAAATGCCTTTAATCCAGTTGCATCTTCCGCGCGGTACAAAAGAAAAAATTTTTCAAGGCTGTCAGAAGAATCAGAATTAATAATATGAAGAAGCGCATCCATATAGCCAGAGTTTGTAAAAACAGAATCATCGCTTGCAATTGCAAGAAGATATTTTTCATAGTCGTCTTTGTTTCCCAAGTCATAAGAAAGCTCTGCAAGTTCATAAAGCAAATCGTACTTTTCCATTGGAATGTCAAGATTCACTGAATAATCATAAGCTTCTTTCATATAATTCAAGGCAACAGAATACTCGCCTTCAAGCTTATAAATTTTTCCAAGAAGAAAATCAGCCTCTGGATAATGTGAATAGATTGAAAGAAATTCGATTAGCTTTGAATAGCTTCCGTTGAAAAAATCCATGCCATGCTTTTCAATATGCATTGAAACAATTTTTAAAGCTTCTGTAAATTTCAACTCATTTAAAACCTGAGAAACACGTTCAAGAGAATCTCCTGTTCGACGAACTCTTGAGTTTTTTAGAGTTTCATCAAGAATATAAGTTTGCCACTGGGCATTTTGAGAACGTATAACTTTTGCCTGATCTGCAAATTTTACAGCAGTTCCAAAATCATTTTTTTCAAAAGAATCTTTTGCTTTTTGTAATGACCTCCAATCCTCCTGCCCTTTTTGAGGCTTCCTAGGAGCGGCAAAAATATCAAAGCAAAAAAACAATATAAACGAAAAAACGGCAAAAAATTTTATGGCAAACTTTCTCATTGAACTAAAGATTCTCCAAGACCTTTTTAAATTCTATATCGGCATCTTTTTCATCAATTGTTTGCACTATTTTTCCTTTTTTGAAAATTATGCATTTTCCGCCGCCGCCAGCAATTCCCAAATCTGCGTGCTTGCCTTCACCGGGACCATTCACAATGCAGCCCATTACCGCAACTGTAATATTTTTATCAAGAGAAAGCAACTTGTTCTGCCAGCGTTCCATAAATCCGTGGACATCAAAGCCCAAACGCCCACATCTAGGACAGCTTATCAGTGTAACGCCGCCAGTTCTAAGTCCGCATTCATGCAGAATTTCCCTTCCTGCAATAACTTCATTTTCAGGGGAAGAAGAAAGGCTTACGCGGATTGTAGAGCCAATGCCTTCATTCAAAAGGCGGGAAAAAGCCAGCGTAGATTTCACAACGCCAGTAATCAAAGGCCCCGCTTCTGTTACACCGATGTGCAAAGGAATATCTGACTGACGCGCAAAAGCCTCGTTCGCATCAATTGTTTCCTGAACACTCGAAGCTTTCATGCTGACTGCGAAATTTTCAAATTTGAGCGAGTCAAAAACTTCTGTTTCTCTTAATGCAGTTTCAGCCAAAGCCTGCGCCCTTGTAATTTCGGAATTCTCAACTTTTTTTTCCAAATCTTTTGGCAAAGAGCCAGTGTTTACACCAATTCTTATAGCCGCGCCTTTTTCTTTGCAAGCCTCTACAACAGCTTTTGTTCTTTCAAAATTTCCTATATTTCCAGGATTGATCCTAATTACAGAAACATTGCCTTTCAAGCACTCCAATGCGAGCCTATAGTCAAAGTGAATATCAGCAACAAGCGGAACATCTGTGTTCTCGGCAATTTTGCACAAAGAATGCGCGCTTTCTATATCCGGAACAGCAAAACGAACAATGTCGCAGCCAAGAGACTTCAAACTGTTAATGCGCTCTATAATTGAATCAAGACGACTGTTGTCAATTTCTGTTATTGGCTCTTTCCACATTGTCTGGACTGTAACAGGATTTCTTCCGCCGATATATATTTTTCTGATTCCGTTATTTCCACCGATTTGAATTACACGCGGAGTTTTAAATTTTTCTTCCATGGAATATATTATATCATATTGAAGAATTGTATAAAAGCATTTTATTTTTTGCACAAAAAAAACCCGGAAGCAAAAAGCCCCGGGCATTTTAAATTTACAGAATGAAAAATTCTAGCAAACAATCATTCCGAATACCATAGAGAACAAAGCGATTGTTTCGCAAAGACCTACAACCATAATGTACTGCGCAAATCCTTTTCCAGTTTCCGCCAAAGCATCAGAACCAGCAGCACCGGCTTTTCCCTGAGCAACAGCAGACATACACATTGAAAGACCGCAAGCAATTCCAAGTCCAAGAAGGAACAACGGATCAGCAGCAGAAGTTCTCATTGTGTTCATAAGAAGGAAGCCGTAAATTGTCTGTGTAAGCGGAGCACCTGCAAAAACAACCAAAAGGAAAGGAGCAGGCTTGTTATTCAAGTAGCATCTTTTCCAAGCACCAATTGCTCCCTGACCTGCAATTCCAATACCGATTGCGCTTCCAATCGCAGCAATTCCCATTACAACACCAGCACCAATCATTCCCCAGTTCATAAATACTCCTTTACGCAAATTTGCGTTGTCAATCTAATTTTTTAGGCGGAAATTTCCGCCGTAATTCAAATTTTATTTTTCCTCACGGAACGGAGAATATTTTGTTCCGCTCCATGACATTCCAAGATGCTGGCTGAATTCAAGCGTATTCAGACGCACCCCATGAACTATAACAGACAAAAGGTTCAGCACAATATTCAGTCCATGGCCAAAGCACAAAAGAATAACACCAAAACCAACCATAATCAGCTTGCCAAGCATAGGTCCAGCCATTGTATTTATTGTACTGCTTATAGCCGCGCCAGCAAGTGCAACAGCCCACAAACGTATATAAGAAACAATGTCGCTGAAAACATTTACAATTCCTAAAAGCACGCTGATAATATTCTTTAGACTTTCAAAAATCGAATCTTTAATACTTCCGTCATAATTTGAAAATATAAAGTTCAATGCAAATCCAAAGAAAAGCACACCAAGCGCAACGTAAGGAATTGGAAGCCAGCCGATTCCAAAGAAGTACAAAGTCTCTTCTGTAATTCCAAGCGGATATTTTACAGCATCAACAACCATGTCCATAACAACATAGTACATTCCCCAAAGCTCAAGCAAAGAGCCAAGTTCGCCAAGACACTTCAAGGATTTCCTATAACGCAGAATTCCTTTTATGTGGGCAATGCTAAGCTGAACAATAGCAAGAATAAAACAGAAAATCTGCTGGTTAGTGTTAGAAACATCAGCTCCAACTTTTGCAGGTGAAATCGGCGCAAAAGACAAATCCACCATCCATTTTGGAAGCCTTGCTGAATCTATTCCGAACCAAGTGCAAGTCAAAACTCCCCAGCACATTGTACTGAATCCGAGCAAAAAGACAAGCACATTTACAGAAGAAAACGCCTTTCCATTTTTTGCGCCTTTAGCCATAAGTCCAAGAGCCAGCGCGCAGATTAATGCTCCATATCCAGCATCTCCAAAAATCATTGCAAAGAAAATGCAGAAGAAAAGCAAGAACCAGCCTGAAATATCATACTCATGGTAGCCCGGCGTAACGTCAAGAAAGTTAGTAAGCGGATAAATAAGTTCCACAAGCTTGTTGTTTTTCAACTTTGTCGGAACCGGATCATCATCCGCCGGATCAGAAGCTACAAATGCCCAGCCGTTTTCCGCACATACAGATTTGAAGCCTTTCATTGAGTCAACTGGAACATATCCTGTAAGCCAAGCAAGTTTCGTTTCCTCGCCATCAGAATTTTCATTTGAAGATTCTGATTCCATGCCGCTGTACAAATTTTCAAATTCAATATCAGAGGCAAGCTGCTTTTTATAATCAATCAAAGCAACACGGTATTTTTTCTCTACAAAAATCTTCTTGTCGATGGCTTCAATTTCATGCTCGCCATCAACAATGTTTTTCTTCATCTGGCGAGTAGAATATTCAGGCAGAGGAACAGCATAAGCTTCAGCCGGAAGACCAGCAGGACGCTCTTCAAGTTCTGTTTCTGATTTTAGCAAAAACCTAGAAACTTTGTTCAATGAATTAACAAGAACAGTTTCGCAATCTTCGCCAATCAACTGATACTTTTCAGAAGGAATTTCATACATATATAGGAAAATTCCTTTTTCTGCAAAAGCCTTAAATTCCTCAGGAGCTATGTCGCCCCATTTTTCAAGCCGGGCAAGTTCATTTTTATTCTGGGAAATCAAATCAAAAAGCGTTTTTTTTCTGTCGCTTAAAGATATTATTTCCTTTGCTTTTTCCCGCGCTGAATCTTTGTCAAGTTTTTCCTGAATTAAAGCAGGAGATTTTTTTGACTCTTTTATTTCATCAAGAATAGAAATAGCCTTGTCAGTTTCCGCGGCAGATTCCCTATAAGCAGAAAGCGCCGGACTAGAGCCTTCTACAGCTTCCAAATGCAAAACTCCTGCTTTTCTGAGCTGCTTTAAAGAAGCCTTTCTTGTTGAATCAAGAATAACCAAAGAGACTTTTTTCATCTGCACAATAGCCATTATTCAGCCTCCTTAGCATCAGCCTGAAGTTTTTTCTTGGAAATTTTTGAGCGCACAACCGCATTGACCTGTTCATCTCCAAGAAAAATTCCTATACGCTTGATATTAGCTTTTGTTTCAGGAATTTTTACTTTTTCAAACAGATTTACACGCTGAGTTGTTGTGCGAAGCTCTTTTGCAAGAAGCCTTACTTGTTCGTCCAAAACTTCCGCTTCCAAATCAAGCTCAAGTGCTTTTTCCATTCTGTCCGCAGCCATATCAATCCAAAGAGGAGTTGAATAAAGGTTATAGTCGCCACGTCCGAAATCTGCGCCTTCATAAACAGGAATCTTTACACCGGCAATGTTGCCCCAGCCTTTCTTGATATTTTTTACAGTAACCATATCAGGCTTAAAGGCATCTTTCTCGCCGAAAACCGAAATCCATTTTTCAAAATCCTCTTCCAAAGCCTTTTTTTCAGCCCGGACAGATTTTGCTTTTTCGTCTATGGCGCGGATTTCTGACTGCAGCTGCTGCTTTTTGAGCGTAAGAGTCGGAAGATATCGCTGATACATTTTAAGCGCATCTTTTTGAGTCTTTTGCTCGTTTTTAGTCAGTTTTAATTTTGCCATAAAATAAATCCTTAATATTCAGGCTTAGTTTTTTGGCCAGAACTGCTCTATCAATTCAGACTTCAAGCCAGTTTCCGCCTTGTCAAAACATTCCGCAAGAATTTTCCATCCATTGTCCAAGGCTTCTTCAAGAGGAATATTTACTGTAAGATCCATCATCTCTGATTCAAAAAGCTCTCCGTACTTTAAAAGCTTTTCGTCCCAAGAACTCATAATAAATCCCATTGACTTTTTTTCAAGAGTATCTTTGTACTGGGAATAAAGACGAATCATCGCATCCATAAGAGAACGGTGATCTTTGCGGGTTTTGCTGTTAACTTGCTGCTTCAAGCGGGAAAGAGAACCAAAAGGCTCAATGTGTCCGCCCTTAAGATAATACTGACCTTCTGTAATATATCCAGTGTTATCAGGAACAGGGTGAGTAACGTCATCGCCAGGCATCGTTGTAACAGCAAGAACTGTGATAGAGCCGGAATCAGCAAAGTCAACAGCTTTTTCATAGCGGCTGGCAAGCTGAGAATACAAGTCTCCCGGATAACCGCGGTTAGAAGGAACTTGCTCCTGAGTAATTGCGATTTCCTTCATTGAATCAGCGAAGTTTGTCATGTCTGTAAGAAGAACAAGAACATCTTTTCCCTGAAGCGCAAACTGCTCGGCAACAGCAAGCGAAAGATCTGGAATCTTAATACATTCTACAGTAGGGTCAGCAGCAGTGTGAACAAACATTACAGTTTTGCTCAATGCGCCGCCCTCTTCCAATGTCTTTTTAAAGTAAAGATAGTCATCGTACTTCAAGCCCATTCCGCCAAGAACAATAACATCAGCCTGAGCCTGCATAGCAATACGAGCCAAAAGCTGGTTGTAAGGTTCACCTGAAATTGAGAAAATCGGAATCTTCTGGCTGACAACCAAAGTATTGAAAACATCAATCATCGGAATGTTTGTGCGCATCATTCTGTTTGGATTAATGCGTTTTGCCGGGTTTACAGAAGGACCGCCGATTGCAACAAGATTTTCAGTCAATGCAGGACCGTGGTCTCTTGGCTCTGCTGAACCGTTGAAAATACGTCCAAGCAAATTTTCGCTGAAAGAAACACGCATTTCGTGTCCCAAAAAGCGAATCTGATCATTTGTAGCAACACCGCGTCCGCCAGCAAAAACCTGCAAAGAAACTGTCTCGCCGTCAATTTTGTTTACTTCAGCAAGGGACTTTCCGAACCTTGTGTTTATTTCAGCAAGCTCATTAAGTTTTACGCCTTTTGCTTTTACAGTAATAACGCTTCCGTTTATGCTTTCAATTTTGCTATATACTTTATTCATTATTCACCGTCCTTGAGAAGCTTCTTTGCCTCGTCAGATACCTGCGCATTTTTTGAAGCCAAAGTGCTTTCTATGACTTTTTCAGCCTTTGTAAAATCAGAGCTCTTAAATTCTTTATAGTTCATATCAATGAAATTCTGGCGCAAAGTGTTGAAGAAATTACGAGCATCATCTTTTTCTTCAAAGTCAAAATCCGAGCCAAGAATTTCAACAATCTTATTGAAAACATATTTCTGGCGTTCTACAGAAGACGCGCCTTCAATTTCATCAAAACTATCCTGCTGCATATAAACGGCATCAAGGAATTCACTCTTCAAGTAAATAACAAAGTCTGAAAGGCTTGTTCCTTCTTCACCAACGACTTTCATCATCTGATTGACTTCTGCGCCTCTTTTATAGACATTGCGTGCAAACTCAACAAGATTGTGCCCAATTGTAGACTTATATTTTGACCAAGAATCAAGCGGATCAATAGAAGGATAACGGCGCGCATCAGAACGCTCACGGCTAAGACCATGGAACGCGCCAACAACTTTCAAAGTTGCCTGAGTTACAGGCTCTTCAAAGTTTCCGCCGGCAGGAGAAACCGTTCCGCCAATTGTAACAGAGCCAATGTTTCCATCACGGAGTTTTACAATTCCTGCGCGTTCATAGAAAGAAGCAATTGTTGACTCCAAATATGCAGGGAACGCCTCTTCACCAGGAATTTCCTCCAAGCGGCCGGACATTTCACGCATAGCCTGCGCCCATCTTGAAGTAGAATCTGCAAGAAGAAGAACATTAAGTCCCATCTGACGGTAATATTCTGCAAGAGTAACGCCTGTGTAGCATGAAGCTTCGCGCGAAGCAACCGGCATAGAAGATGTATTGCAGATTATGATTGTGCGCTCCATAAGAGAACGGCCTGTGCGAGGATCTTTAAGTTCCGGGAATTCTGTAAGAGTTTCTACAACTTCACCAGCACGTTCTCCACAAGCTGCTATAATTACAATATCAACATCGGCATTGCGGCTTGTTGTATGCTGAAGAACAGTTTTTCCAGCTCCAAACGGACCAGGAATACAATATGTTCCGCCTTTTGCAACAGGGAAAAATGTATCAATCAGGCGGACTTTAGTAACCATCGGCTCATCAGGACTAAGACGCTCTGCATAGCAATTTACAGCGCGCTTTACAGGCCATTTAAAGCTCATGCTGATATTTACAGATTTTCCTTTTTCATCAGCGAGAGTTGCAATAGTATCGTGAATTTTATATTCGCCTGCTTTTGCAATTTTTTTGATTGTGTAAGTTCCAAGAAATCCAAAAGGAACAAGGATTTTGTGGGTAAAAGGTCCTTCTGGAACAGTTCCAATGCTGTCTCCTGCAAAAACCTTGTCGCCTTCTTTTGCAGTAGGAGTGAATTCCCATTTTTTATTTTCATCAAGAGCAGGAAGATAAACGCCGCGCTCGAGAAAGTATCCAGATTTTTCAGCAAGAAGAGGAAGCGGATTCTGCAATCCATCATAAACCTGACCTAAAAGACCAGGACCAACTTCAACGCTAAGCAAATCTCCAGTAAATTCTACAGAACAATCTGTTGAAATACCATTTGTCATTTCATAAATCTGCATCTGCGCTGTATTTCCGCGGATACGGATTACCTCTCCCTTGAGGCTTTTTCCGCCAACTTTAACGTAGCCTACTTCGTTGAGAGATACCTTTCCATCGAATTCAACAGAAACCATGTTTCCATTGACAGCAACAACTTTGCCTTTTGTATCAGTCATTTCTTTTCTCCAAGAATTTCATCATAAATTTTGTGGTAAGAAGCCAAGCCTTCATCCTTGTTAAACTTCTTCATCCGCTCGGCAAGCATCAGCTTCAGTCCATAGCTATAAACCGCATCAGCTGAAAAATTGTCCATGGGCGCAATCCGATCCAAAATTCCAAGACGGTACTGATTAAGATACTGTTCCGCTGCCAAAGGACTGTCCATTCCAGTAGCAGTCCGCGCAGCCTGAATAGATTCGCCATCACTTGCAGAAGGAAGATCCTTTACATCTTTCTTCATTTTTAAAGCTCTTATTTGAGCCAATGCAAGGCGAAGGCATCTTTCTTTTTCATACCAGTCATCAAGGAAAACTGAACCAGTTGAAACAGGCTCAACTGGAGGTTCCAGCGTAAGTTTTTCAGCAAGCTTCGCAGATTTTTCAGACATAAAACGGCTGCACAAATCCTTGAAATATCCAACTGTAAGCGGAAGTTTTTGAGAACTGTCATCATTTACAGAAATTGCCGGAAGCTGGGCAACCAAATAATAGAGACGTTCCACTATTTTGTTTCCTTTGTAGTTTTTGCGCGTGATTTTGCAGCTGGCTTTGCAGCAGTTTTCTTAGCTTTTGAAGCTGCCGGTTTCTTTTCTTCTGCAACAGCAGGCTTTGGCTCTTCCTCTGCAATTCCTGCAGCCGCCTTTTTCATAATTTCTGTTGTCTTTGGATTCAAATATGCGCTGAACAAAGCCGCAACTTCTTCCGCACTGAAATCATAAAATGCAGAGCCATTTTTTGAGCCGATTCTAAAACCTGCAGAAAGGGAAGCATCGCTTTTTATTACAAGTCCTTTTGAAATTTTTGCTTTTAATGCAGTTTTTAAGCTTGTTTCAAGAGCTTTTAAATCCTTTGCAGGCAAAAGAACTGAAACATCATCAGCATCTGGATTGGCAGACCAAGCTTTTACAGTTTCAGGAATCAATTTTTTGAGCAAATCCTTGTCCATTGCTTTTTCTGTTTCGGAATTTACAATAGCAGAAAGCTCCTTGTTTATTCCGTCGCGGAATGAAATTATAAGATTTCGTCCAGCCTGTGCAATAGCATCTTCGCTGGCTTTTTCCATGCGCTCAGTTTCAGCTTTTGCAGTTTTTATTATGCTGTCAGCCTTAACTTCGGCATCGCTTACAATTGAAGCGGCTTTTTTTTCCGCATCGGCAACAATCTTGCGGGCGGCAGCTTCGGCACTGGAAACACCGTCTTTTTTGATTTTTTCGATTAATTCCTGTAATTGAATATCCATCACAACCTCTTTATATTTTTCTATAATTTCTGAAAACTAAAAACCAAATTTATAAACCGTAGTTTCATGGTACGGTTTTTCTGGAGTTACTATGCAGCTTGGAAAATTTTCATGGTTTGGAGAATCAGGATATGCCTCTGTTTCCATGCAGACAGCGTCATGAGCTTTTAGAGGATAGCCATTTTTTCCAAATCCATCAATGAAATTTGCTGTATAAATCTGGCATGCAGGCAATGTTGTTGAAACTGTCATTGTGCGTCCGCTAGCAGGATCTTTTAATACCGCAAATTCAACTAAGCTTCCATTATACGAATCTATGCAATAAGCGTGATCGTATCCAGAGCCAGTTTCTTTCATGTCTTTGCCGATGAGCTTTGGAACTCTAAAATCAAATGCCTTTTTTTCATCAACAGTGCAAAGGTTTCCAGATGGAATAAGATGCTCGTCAACTTCAACAAATTTAGAGCAATCCATCTTGAGTTCCTGATCTTCAATAGAACCGCCGTCATAGCCTTTCAAGTTGAAATAAGCATGATTTGTAAGGTTTACTGGAGTCGGAGCGTCAGTCTTGGCAGAATAATCCAAAGTAAGCTCGTTGTCTTCATTTAATGTATAAGTAACTTTTATCTTCAGATTGCCTGGCATATTTTGCTCGCCAGCAGGACTTGTTCTTGAAAATTCAATTCCAAGACCTTTGTCAGTGCGGATTTTTTTTGCAGACCACAGTTTCTTTTCGTAGCGGTCGAATCCGCCATGAAGACAGTTTTCGCCATCGTTTTTATCAAGCTGATAAGTTTTTCCATTAAGGGAAAAAGATGCGCCTCCAATTCTATTTGCAAAGCGCCCAACTACGGTTCCAAAACAACTTCCGCTAGAAGCATAGCCTTCCAAAGTTGAGCAGCCCAAAAGGACATCAACTTTTTTTCCGTCTTTTGCAGGTAAAAGGATGCTTGTAATTGTGCATCCATAATCTATTGCAGAAAAGCTCATAGAGCCATTTGAAACTGTGTACAAATGAACTTTTCTTCCATCATACAAAGTTCCAAATTTGACCTTTTTAAATTTCAAATTACTCATAAATAAAAATATACTCTGATTTTTTTCAAAGTTCAAGAAAAAAAAGCTGTTTTGGGAAAATATTTATTAAAACAAGTCCATAAAAAGTATAAAAAACTAAGAAAATTCAATTACAAGTTTTACTTCTTGAATGCTTCTGCCTGTTTTTCTTGCAATTTCTTCAGCGGGAATTCCAAGAGCGCGGAGTTCCAAAACTTGAGTTTTAAAGTCTTTTTTGTGAACAATAGGATTTTCCGCCATAAAAAGCTCTGGCTCAACTACAGGAATTTTTCTGACTTCAACTTCCGGCTTAGGCAGATTTTTTATTCCAAGCTCATTTTTCGCTTTTTCTGTAAAAAACAAGTCGCCTTGCATAAAGGAATTTTTGGAAGCAGAGTCCAGTTTTTTCTGAAATGACTTTGATTTTTCAGCAAGAGAAAGCTCTTTTTTTAGCATTCCGATTTTGCGTTCAGCTTCCGCGGAAATAGCTTTTAACTGCTTGATTTTGTCTTCTATTAAATCAATATTTCTTCCAGCATTGAAATTTATGCTCTTGATAATTTCTTTTGCTTTTTCATTTGTTTCTTCAATAATTTTATCTGTGGAAAAAAAAGCATTAAACTTCTTAAAAAAGAAAACCCACATGAGTATATTGAAAAATATTATAAAAACAGCAATGGTCAACGCAAACGGCATTTTTTTCAGCTTGTAACATCAATATGCTGTCCAAGATTCGGATCTTTTATTTCGTAGACAGTAGGCTTTTTTAGTTCCGGCTCTTGCTTTGCGGATTTTCCTTCTCCCTGCAAAAGTCCTTGTCCAGCTCCCCCGCCTTGGCTCACATCCGCCTTGATTTTTGAAGAATCCTCGCTTTGGGAAGTTTCTGTAACAGTCTGGGCTTTTTGAGTCTGCTGCTGGGCTGTTTTTTCCAGATGCTGCCTGTTCGCCATGCTTGCAGTCTGGACTTGCGAAGCATTGAACTGCCCAATCTTATCCATCTGAGAATAAATGGTAGAAAGATCTATAGGCTGAACAGCCATAAACACCTCGCTTTTTTTATTGTAAGCAATTTCTAAAAAGCCAGAAAAAGCAATTTTTAGAAATACTCTATAGAAATAATATTATATATATTTCCGCAGAAAATCAACATAAACAGCTGCTTAATAGTCCATTTTTATCTGAATTGAACTTCCAAGCCGAACCATATAAATTTTATTTTCGTAGTTTGCATCAACTTGATGATAACGCACTTCAATTCCTGTGTTCCATTCCGCATTCGGAAAAAGCCCGGATTTCATAAATCCAAATTTTACAAGGCCGCTTTTGTCGTCTTCGGTTTCACTTTTTATAATATGCTGCCACTGCAAGCCAAACTTCATGTCTTTGTTTTTTCCAAGACGCTTCAAGCCCATATCAAGATAAATACGGCAACTATTTTTTTCAAGCTCTTTGTTGTAAGAATCCTGAAATTCAAAATTCAAGCCAAAATTCGGATCATGACCGTCCCACAAATGATAAAATCCGCCTGTAAAAACATACTTTGAAATATCACGGTGGTCGTCCGCAAGCTTTCCGATTCCCTGAGCATAAATATCTGTTCCCCAAACAGTCCTCTTTGCTTCCGCGCCGACAATTACTGGAGTTGAGCCTGTTTCTGACTTGGGATTTTTTCTTCCAAAAATATTGAAAGTTGCATGAATAAACGTCATTTCAAGAGAACCTGCCACAGAAATATCCTCAAATTCAGGCTCTGTTGAAGCTCCATTGTACAAAACTATTCCAGATAAAGTACCTGTCCAAAAAGGAATTCGCAAAAGTCCAGACACTGTGTCGGAACTGTCGCTTAAAATATTTGTGTAAAGATAACCTTGTTTTTCGATTGTCTGGCGGATTTGCTCTTTTTCTTCTTCGGTAAGTTTATCATAGTCAGTATCTGTATAAAGGCTGTATGCATTTTCGCCGCTGAAAAGTCTTGTGTATCCCCAGGTAGTCGCCTTTTTTCCTGCCGTAATGTAAATTCTGTCCCAAATCAAATAGTCAAAATAAAGCTCATCAAGTTTTATGGAATCTTTTTTAGGTGGAAACTTTACGCTTGTTGTTCCGCGCACAGAAAGTGTTTTATCCAGACGCGCCATAAAATAAATATAATTCGACAAGTCAAAATAAAGGGAATTTTTAAATTCACCATTTTCAGAATTCTGATTGTGCTTTGTTCCGTAATATCCAAAGTCAGATTCAAAATGGCCTGTAAATTTCAGCGGGATAAAATACTCAGAAGTTCCAATCTTAACTGACTGCTTGGAGGAAACATATTCCGACGCATCAGACTGCTCAACGACAATGTCTTCTGATTCTGAAAAAAGCACGTCTTCATCAAACGAAACATCATCATCCGCCTGCGAAAAACCAAGCGAAATGCAAAAGAAAAACACCGTTATAAAAAAAATCCGCTTCATTTTACTTTTCGCTCATCATTTCGAGATAAGGCTTTGTGTAAACTGAATTTTCCACACGGTCAAAAGTTATATTTGTAATTGTAATCTGAGTGCGCTCGAACTGAGTTTTTTCACCGATTTTCTTTCCGCGCAAATTGTCCGTAATAAGCATTTTTACAGGAATATAATAATTTTGGCTGGAAGATTGAACTATCTGATACGAAGGAATCGCTGTTGTTCTAAGTTTCTGCCCAGAAAGGCTGTAATCTTCCTTTTTGCGCACAAGCCCGTCACTTTTTGTAACCCAAAGATGCAATTCAGGATAATCCACATTTTGAACTTTTGCTTTTAGAACAAACATTACACATTCAAGTTTTCCAAGCATTACTTCCGAAGAACTTTCTATTGAATAATCTCTGTAATAAAACTGCGGCGCAAAGTCTGAATTGTTCGCATTTGTATTTTGAAATTTGTCCCGCGCGCTTGTAAATGTGAATCTATGGTCGGCAGGATCATAGAACCAGATATTGTTGTCATACTGAAGATAGCCTTTTCCTTTGTCTTTTGCAGGACCTGTAACAAGAATTGTCCATTTCGCCTCGCTGTCTCTACGGTACATAATGGCTTCTGTAACATTTTTTCCTTCGCCCGGCTTTTCTTGAACAACAGAATAAAATCCTTTAAAGTCCGTTCCGTAAAAAGCTGTGTTTTCCTGCGCCTGCTTTAAAAGCTCGTCATGGGAAGCCGCAAAAGCAGAAATTCCTGCGGAAACAAAAAAAACAAAGCTGACAATTTTCTTAAAATTTTTCATAGTCCATCCATTAAATATCTTAACTTTTAAATTATTAACAAGCATAGATTCATTCTGTTACAGTCAATGCCTGAACTGGCGTAATTCTTATAGCAGTTCTAAGCGAAAACAAAACTGCGGTAATTGTAGTAAAAATTATAACTGCAAAAATCAGGATTGCGCCGCCAAAAGAGTTCATGGGAACAATATATCCGTTTGTCAAAAACATATCAAATGCCGGAATAAAAGAAAAATTAAACTGCTTTACAATAAATTCCAAAAGCAAGCAAAATCCCCAGCCGCACACACAGCCAGAAATTAAAAGCACAAGTGCTTCGCTCAGCAAAAGCAAAACAACAGAGCCGCATTCCATTCCAATCGCCTTGTAAATTCCAATTTCATTTATGCGCTTCATTACAATAACTTTATAAGTGCTGCTGATTCCAACAACAATTATTATTACAAGAGCCGCAATTACAAGCGAAGTTATTATTTTCATTGCATCGATTATAACGCCCAAATCTTCCATGTTTGCATCCAAAGCTATAAACGCATAAATCGGCTCGCTGAATTGCCCAGCTAAAAGAGGATCATAAAAATCATACTTATCATTAACCAGTCTAAACATATTAAATTCTTTTTCAAGAAGAGCCTGATATTTCAAAGTGTCTTTTGCAGAAGGAAGTGAATCAGGAAAAAATATTCCAATTCTGTTTGCATAAAATTCCGGCGAGCAATAAGCTTTCCGCAGAAAATCAATATCAACATAAGAAGTGTAAGTTCCAAACACGCTTGAATCCTTGAAAATGCCTTTTACAACAAGCTGAACTGTATTTATGTAGCCGGGGCCAGTTCTAAGCATAAAGGTTATAGAATCTCCAGTTGAAACTTCCAGCATAGAGGCAATTTTTTCTGAAATCAAAATGCCGTTTGTTCCTGCAATTCCGTCTGCGCTTCCCTGCACATAGTTGAATTTTGAAAACAGAATTTTTTCTTTCTCAAAGTCAACGCCTTTTATTACACGCTGACGGACTTCAACACCTTCATAATAAAACGAAGCAGAAGAAGCCTCAAAATCAAATCTTGGGGAAATAACAGTTTCAGCCGGAAAAATTTTAGAAAGCTTTTCAACAAATTCCCGGCAGTCATAAAATTCCAAATTATTTCTTCCGCCTAAGAATTGATAGTTTCCGCCGTAATAAATTTCAGCCTTCATGGAAAGAGAAGCCAGCATTCCGTTTATAAGGAAAAAAGAAAAAAGCGAAATTCCAGTTCCAACAGCGCAAACCAAAAAAAGTGAAATGTACTGCCGCCACCTTAAAAGCAACGAGCGGACAGAAAACTTAGCGTAGTTCATCAGACTGCCCCCTGCATAGCCTGAACAGGATTGACTTTCAAAGCGGTTCTAACAGGATAAATCCAGCCTAAAAGTCCAAGCAAGACAGAAAGAAGCATTGACTTGCACATAATTGAAAATGACGTTGCAACTTCAAGATGATCAGTTCCAAAAAGCTGAATCAGAAAAACATTTTTAAATTCAATGTTCATGGAAGACAATATAGACGTGCATATAGCGCCAAAAATGCAGCCTAAAACTCCAGCCGTTATTGTAAGCATAAAAGTTTCTGTCATGCACTGAAGCGAAACAAAAGCTCTTGAAGCTCCCTGCGCTCTTAAAGTTCCAATTTCCTGAGTTCGGTTAAGAACATTTACAACAAGCGTATTGTTTATGATTATAAATCCCGCCACAAGGATAACAATTACGCCCGCATTGAAAATAACTCGCATCCAGTAAAGATACAAAGCAGTGCTTCCAGCCGCAGTTCTCCAAGCAACAGCACGCACAGGCCAGGAATTCTTTTTAAAAATCCGATTCAAATTCCTTATTGATTTCTTTGGATTTTCACCTTGAGCAAGAGAGCAGACAATATAATTCCAGGAAGAACTGTCAAAAGTTTTTGGCTCTTCCAGTTCAGGCTGAATTTCTTCAAATGGATTTTCAACAATGACTGCGCCTACATCTTCCGCATCGTCAAAAAGAGACTCAATATCCAAATCACTTTCAAGCAAATCTGTTTTTTCTTCTCCAATAAAGGAAGTGTCCGCAACAGATTCAGACATATCCATAAGCGAACGGACAGTAAAAGCGTCGGCAAGAACAATTCTGTCAAGTGTGGAATTTTCAACAGGATATTCATAAATGCAAGAAAGCTTTGCTGCGCGGATTCTAAAAGTCGGACCGTCAACAACAAGAAACTGAACTGTGTCTCCAATTGAAACACCCATTTCCTGCGCATATTTTTTTGAAAGCATCACGCCTCTTTCGGAATCTGCAAAAGGCGAACCTTCAAGAATTTTTATAGAAGACATGCAGTCAAAATATTTTTCAGCAGGAACTCCAAAAATCCAGACAGGCGTTCTTTTTCCGTTAAATTCCAAAGCGGCAGTTCCTGTTACCTGCGGAACACTTTTTTCTATCTCAGGAATCGAATTCAGGCAGTTTGAAATTTCATTGAAAGGAACAAGCGTATTTATTTTTGTAAGAGTTCCAGTTACTGGAGTTTCATCCCCGAAAAGGCTCAGCGGAATATCACTTTTTGGAAAAACTGCAAGGTCGCCTGTAAAACTTTTGGAAAAAACTTTTTCAATTCCGTTTTCTGTGCTGTCAAAAACTGAATTTATAACAGCCATAAGCATAACGGCAAACGCAATAAAAAGAACAATAACAAACGAGCTTTTTCTTGATACGATATTCTTAAAAGCCAAATAAAAAAGCATTTTCAGTCCCAGAAAAAAAATTACAGCCGCCCAAAAATAAGAGCGACTGCATTATAACAGATTTTTCTATGCAATTCAATGAAGAAAAATTTTTGAGTCAGGGCAAACGCATTATAAATGTATTCAGCATAAAACTGACTCCCAGTCACGGTTTCGTGGTTCAAAATCGCGCAATAATGCGCTACACGCTGATTGTTGCAAAGTAACTATAGAATTGCCAGCTCACGCGGTCGCAACAATCAGAGTGTTTTTGCCCCACGAACCGTTCCTTCGCGCAAACTTTACTTAAATTATTTATAATGCGTTTGCCCTGCTTTTTGAGTTCTATAAAATCTATTTTATCTGGTTCAAGGCGCTTACAACAGCATCAACACCGGCGCGTCCAACGTTAGTTGATTTTCCAGCTCCCCAGTACTGGTTTCCGTCTTCGCACGTAATCTGAACATAGGCGACTGCGGAAGTATCGTTTCCAGTTCCAACGCTATGCTCATGGAATGCCGTTATGCTGAAGTTAGGCGCTGGAATTTCAGAAAGCGCGCCTGCAAATGCGTCAAGAGGTCCGTTTCCAGTTTTTCCAATTGAATAGCGTTTTCCTTTCCATTCAACAACAGCGCGGCAAGAAGTAGACTCCGAGTTTTCTTTTCCTTCAAGATGAGTTTCCGCCAAATCAATAATTGAAAGATTTCCTTTTGCTTCAAGCCAGTGCTTAACAAACAGGTTGTAAATTTCAGTCTTGTCAAGCTCGCGCTGGGACTCGTCAGCAGCTTTCTTTATCAGCTCGCCAAGAGCCGGATGCATTGCCTTTGGAAGACAAATTCCGTATTCCTGCTCAAGAATGTAAGCTGCGCCACCTTTTCCAGACTGGCTGTTGATTCTGATGATTCCTTCATACTGCCTTCCAATATCGTGCGGATCGATGAGAATGTAAGGAACATCCCAAAGCGCGTTTTTAGGCATTTTTGTGCGCGCCGCCATTCCTTTTCTGATCGCGTCCTGATGGCTTCCGCTGAACGCAGTAAACACAAGCTCGCCGACATAAGGAGTGCGCGGATTTATTTCCATTTCCGTAAACTTTGTATAAAGCTCGCCGACACTCTGAATATCATGGAAATCAAGCTGAGGATCTATTCCCTGGCTGTACATATTCAATGCGACATTCACAATGTCAAGATTTCCAGTCCGCTCTCCATTTCCAAAAAGGCAACCTTCAACTCTATCTGCTCCGGCAAGCAAAGCAAGCTCGCAGGAAGCAACACCAGTTCCGCGGTCATTGTGGCAATGCGTGCTTATAATTATATTCTCGCGGTCTGAAATATGCTCTGAAAAATATTCAATAGCATCTGCATAAACATTCGGCGTATAGCATTCAACTGTTGTCGGAAGATTCATAATAATCTTGTTGTCCGCAGAACAGCCCCATTCATTTTTTACAGCCTCGCAAACTTCAACCGCATAGTCAATTTCAGTGTGCGAAAAACTTTCCGGAGAATATTCAAGGCGGATTCTTTTTCTATCTTCATCTGAAAGGCAGGACTTTATGCACTTTACGCCGTCAACTGCAATCTGCTTGATTTCCTCTTTGGATTTATTAAAAGTATATTTTCTCTGCGCCGGGGAAGTCGAATTGTAAATATGGAAAATCGCCTGCTTGCAGCCTTTGAGAGATTCCATTGTTTTCTTTACAAGAGCCTCGCGCGCCTGGCACAAAACCTGAATCGTAACATCATCAGGAATATGATTTTCTTCAATAAGGCGGCGGATAAATTCGTATTCGGTGTCGCTTGAAGCAGGAAATCCAACTTCAATTTCTTTAAATCCAAGTTTTACAAGCAGATCAAAAAACGCAAGCTTTGTATCAATTCCCATTGGATTTACAAGAGCCTGATTTCCATCTCTTAAATCAACAGAACACCAGACTGGAGCCTTTGTTATTTTGTTCGAAGGCCATTTTCTGTTCGGAAGCTCAATGTCGCCAATGCGTGCATATTTTCCGTTCGGATTCATACTTGCATTCATAAATACCCCTTGTTTTATAAAAATACGTTTTTATATAAAAAAAAGACCTGCCGCCAAACGACAGGTCTGTAATTTACAATACAAGCAACTTACTAGCAACCGTCAGTTCGGCAAACAAAAGAGAAATCTAGTGCTAGTAGAAGAAGTGTTTTTTTCATACAAATAGACTTTACAGCAAACCGCATGACGATGTCAAGAGAATGAAAATGTTTTCAAACATTTTCAAATATTCCAAAAACGAAACTCAATGCATAAGCACAAAAAGCTTGTTCAGCGAATTTATAAAGTCTTCCGTTGACTCCTTTAGTTTTTTCAGGAACTCATCATCGCTCAAAGTTCCAAGCACAGCGTTTTTTTCCTCTTCATTCCTGAATGTTATAGAACGGAAATAATCTGTGAAATCTTTTTCGCGTATCGAAATTGAAGACTCAAGCATATTCATTGCAACAAAAGCAACATCCTGCAAAATATCTTCAAAGTCGGCCGCATTAAATTCTGTGATTTTCTTGGAATAAAGAAATTCAATTATGTAAACAGAATAGCGCGCCTTATAGTCTGTGTAGTTTTTCTGGCAGTCATCGTAGTAAACATGAACCTGCTGCCAGTTATTTATGCAATGCGATTTTATTTTTGCAAAAAGCTCTTCAACTTTTTCTTCTGGAATCAACTGGCCGCCAACATTGAACCATTTTGTATAAAGCGGAATTTTTTCAATTTCGGAAAAATCAGACTGGCAAAGACTTTCACGGTTGTTTTTTAGAACATATTCCATCAAACTTTCAGCCGCAAAATATTTTAAAATGCGCCTGTATTCCTTATAGCCTTGCGCAGGCTTATAAATAATCGCTCCAAATTTTTTCTGGCAACGGTCATCAACAAGAAGAAACTTTGAATCTGGATTTTGATGAAGATAATCCTTTGCAATCTGAAGAAGAGACGCAGAATCTTTTGCAGACTTTGACAGTTCCCGGAATTTTTCAAGAAGCTCAGGATTTGAATTTTCCTTTGTCATTTTCCGGCAATCATCAGACGGAAGCTTTAAATATCTTGAAGTAAGCTCAACAAGCCTATTAATAGAAAAAATAATTTCCTGAACAGTATCCGGAGCAATCGGATTCGTTTCAATATGCTGAACTTTTATAAATCTTTTGTCGCGCGCCTGAAATTTATATTTATTGCGCACAATTGCAAACATATTATGCAAAAACCAGTAAGCAGGAATAATGTGAACTGTACAGTCTTCATAGCTTGGAGCAACCAAAGAAAATGGGTAAGTTATATTCAGCTCATTTACATAGCTGCCTTTTGAAGCAAGAACAAACGAAGCGAATTTTGAATCGAACTTAAAATCAGAGCAAAGCCCCGGCCAGAATCCGCGGCCAGCAATCATCTCGCAGTCAGGGCTTCTTGAATTGTGGTTAGAGCCGATTGTCGCAGCCGAAGCTATATTGCTCTGCCCCATCACAGTTGAAGCAATTAAGAATGAAGAATTGTGATGCTGCTCATGGAATGGAAAAATCAAGTTATTTAAAAGCTCGCAGCATGAAACCGTAGAATTATCTCCAAGCACAGAGTTTAAAAGACGCGCGCCATATTTCAAGTGGCAGTTTCTTCCAATGACAAAACGGACTGCAATGGCCTGATAAAAAACATGGCTTCCAAAGCCCATTATTCCATTGACCATTTCAACGCCTTCTCCAATCTGGCTAGGCTCGTCTTCCGAAGAAAGAATCGTAATATTTTTAAGCTTTAGAGCGCCTTTAATGTAAGCGCATGAACAGACCTTCACATCTTTCAAAAGCGTTGAATTTTTTATGACAACATCATCTTCTACAATTCCATAAGTTTCAAGTTCTTTTGATTTTTCAAATTCAGTAAGCTCAACAAAACGCTGCATAAGATCTTTGTCTTCACGGAATCTTGACCACAAAAAAGCATCAGCCGGAATCATACCAGCAAAAGGAAGAACTGCGCGGCGGTTATTTTCGTTTCCAACGCCAATCCAAATTCTATTTGACTCTGGCTCGCCTTCTTTTAAAAGTCCCTCTCCAAACTTTGAATGCTCCGTGCAGGACATTTCCATTATATTGAAAAGAATTACACGTGAGCCTATTTTGTAATTTTCAAGATACCTTACATTTTGAATAGCGCAATTATCGCCGATACAAACATTCTTTAAATTTGAACTGTAAATTCCTGTTCTAAGCTTTAAATCATGGAAGGAAATTTCAGAATCGAAAAGTTCTCCAATAATAACAATTCCAGAAAAATCGCTCTGCCGGATTTGCGACGGATTGAATTTTCCTTCTTCAGAAGTTACAAAAAAATTTTTCCATTCAGGGTCGGACGAAGAGTTTCCATTTTTTTCAAGAATTGCAATTTCTTCAGAAGTGGGATTTCGCTTTCCCTTTATAAAATCAGGATTTATTTTTTTTAAATTATTTATTTTAGAAGCCGGAGTTATTTTTAGCATACTTTCCATTATATACGACAACTTGAGAAAAGCCAAGAAATATTTCAATTGGAAAAAACAAGCATGAATGTTATAATGAAACCATGGCAAAAAAATTTTTTTTATGCACAGCAGTTTTTTTCTGCATCGCATTCGTATTTTCTCAAGCTGAATCAGCGCAAGAAAACAAGCCGGAACTCAGCATTTCAACACTTCAAAACGGACTAACAGTTTTTATACTTCCGGACGAAACAAATGCGCTTTTAAATGTTGAGCTTGTTGTAAAAGCAGGTTTTTCAAGCCAGACTTCTTCCACAGCAGGATTCTTTCCATTATATACAAGGCTTTTTTCAAAATCGGGAGAAGCAAAGGAAATCTTAAAAGCATTTTCAATACAGTCAGAATGCAATGCGGATTCTTCTATTTTTAAAGCAAAAGTTCCGCCTGAAAATTTAAAGCTTTACCTTGAACAAATTGCACAATGCGCCGCTTCTCCAAATTTCAGCGACAAAGACATTGAAGACGAACTGGCGCAAATGAAAACAGAAAGCCTTGCATACTCAAAAAGCACGACAGGATTTATAAATAGCGCAATTGATTCCCGCATTTTTTACAAAGAACCGTGGAAACATGATTCTGGAATTTACCCGGCAATTTTTTCTGGCTACAATACAAAACAAGCAAGGGCGGTTTTATACAATTTTGTTTCAAAAGAATTTTACACGCCATACAGCAGCGCGCTTTTTATCACGGGAAATATAACAGAAAAAAAAGCGCTGGAAATTTCTCAGGAAGCATTTAAAGACTGGAATTCAAAAACTACAGATTCCTCTTTTAAAAAATTCAAAACTGAAAATTTGCAGCAAAGCAAAAGCAAAAAATTTGTTCTTGCCGCAAAAGAGTTCTCACCCGAACTCACACAGATTGTTGTTCAATACACTTCTCTTTCTCAAAGCCAGACGGATATTTTATCAGGCGCATTCAATAATGAAAAATCAAAATACAAAACAATGCTTCCACAAATTCCAGAACTGAATATAAGAAGCGCAGATTTTATAACAGCAGCATCTGCAATAAAAAATGGAAACACAAGATTTATTTTGCAGGCATTAATTGAAGAGCCTCCAAAAGGAAAAAGCATTGCAAACCAAGCGCAGACTTTTTTAGCCTCAGCAACAGAATGCGCAAATCTTGCTGAAGATGAAATAAAATTTGTGCAAAATGAAATAATAAAAAAGTATCAAGAACTTACAGGAAACCCAAGCAATTTAATTTCTAAACTTTCAGAATTCTGGGCAATGAACAAATTTGAAACACCGGAAAATTTTTATCAGGAATTTGAAAAATATATTTATCAACTAGAAAATGAAACATCAGAAAATATTTCAAAAGCAATTTTAAATGAAGAGCCTTATATTTTTTTGCTTGTAAACAATTCAGTTTATAAAAGAAATAAAAAATCATTTGATGAACATGGATATGAACTTATAACACAAGAAAACGCTTCTTGGTACACAAATGAGCTTCTTGCAAAAAACGCAAAGCAAGAAATGCAAGCAGCACTTGAAAAGTCCAAACCGAACAAAAAACCAACGATAGAAATAAGACCAGCAGATTACTTTTACTTTAACAGCATGGAATCCATAAAATATCAAGAATTGAAAAATGGAATTCCTGTTTCAGTAAAAGAAAATCCAAATTCAAAAACTGTTGCAGTCTGTATTTCAATCTCAGGGGGGAAATTTGCCTCTCCTGAATTAGAAACAAATTTAAGATCCGTTCTAATTTCAGCAGTTGCAAAAAATTCTAAAACAGAAAATATAACGAATCAAACTGATGAAACAATTTCATACATTTTATTCGAAGTCTTCAAGGAAGAACTGGAAAATGCGCTAAAAAAAATTTCAGATGCATTAATCTATGGAACAGTTTCTCCAGTGCAGGCAGACTTGCTTTTTAGAGAAGAAGGATATGAACAGAGAATAAAAAATGCAGACTTGGGATTTCAAATAAAATTGAGTGCACTTGCATATCTTTACCGTTCAAGTCCATTTAGTAAAATTTTTAAAGCTGAAGAAAAAGAATGCAACGCCTCGTCATATCAAGCATTGCTTTTAGAATACACAAAACTTTTGGATGCCTCATTATATTCAATTGCAATTTGCGGCGATATTGAATTTGATAACGCAATAAAATATTGCCAAGACACATTTGAAGTTTTAAAGGAGCAATCCGAACGAAAGGAACTTGAACTTCCAAAACCATCATTCAAAAACAAAGAAAGAAAAGTTCAGCTAAAACACATTTACACAACAAACCTACCTGCAAAACTTGCGCCCAAAGATTCGCCAAGACTTGTTCCAACAAAAAACTTTTACGACCCGGCGCAGATTTATTTTAGCCCACAAGACTGCACAGATGAAGATGTAGAAATTTTCAACTCGCTGCTTTATATTTTATGCACAGAAATTCAATCAATTCTTGGAAACGAAATTCCATGCAAAACAGAAGAAGCTTCAGTAAAAATTCCAGTCGGAATAATTCAAGCAAACGAATTAAAAAGAACTGGAATATTTTTTAATGCTTACAAAACTGCAAGAGAAAAACTTATTAAAGAACTTTCGGAAGAAGAAACCAAAAACTGGACTTGCGAAAAAATAAAAATTCAGTGGAAGCAAAAAAATCTTTTTGAAACACAAAGCAATAGCGGAACAGCAAAACTCATGGCTTCATTTCAGAAAAAAGAACAGTATTTGACAAATTATCTTTACATTGAAAACTCTACACCTCAAGATTTTTTAGATGCAATAGAAAAATATTTTCCAACAGAACCATTGATGAAAGTTTATTCAGCAGACTCAAAGAAATAAATTTTTTTATCTGAAAAAACTGAATCCATAAAAATATCATTTTCATCAACAAGAATATTTTCCTTAATCTGAAAATCAAAACAAAGTCCTGCTAAAAAAAGGCTGCAATTATTTTGAACGCATTTCTTTTTCAAATCTGAAAGATAAATATCGTAAAATCCCATTCCGTGTCCAAGCCTCTGTCCTTTTCTTCCAAAAGCCACACCAGGAACAACAACGCATATTTTCTTTTGTATAAAATTTTCAGCGTTAAACAAAATTTCTTTTTTGGAGACTGGCTCGTTAATTCCAAACGAACCGGTTTTTAACTGTTCAGAAATTCCTATTGAATTATCAAGAATATAAAAGTTCATTTTTTGAGTTCTAGGCACAACTTTTGGAACTGCAACAATTTTATTTTGCTTCATAAGCGCACGGTTCATTTCCAGCGGAGAAATTTCATTTTTCAAATCTATATAAGAAAGCACAATGTCAAAATCATTCTTCATGATAAATTCAAAAAGCAAACCACACGCTTTTTTTGATGCATCAACTTTTTCATCTGTGCTTACTGCGGACAATTCAGACTTTAACAATTTTCTAAGTTCATTTTTTGTCATGTAAAAATATTAAACTATTTAAATAGAAAAAGTCCAGTTTTCTTGTAAAAATCCAAAATAAAATATAAACTTTTTTTATGAAAGATTCTTTTGCTTCTGTAAAAACCGATGAAAAAAATCCAAAGTGGCAACAATGCATAAAACGCGAAAACACTCTTTACAACCGCGGAAACGACATAAGGTCAGAATTTGAACGCGACTACACAAGACTTCTTCACTGCGAAGCATACCGCCGCCTAAAGCACAAGACTCAAGTTTTCTACGCTCCGCAAAACGACCATATATGCACAAGAATTGAGCACGTAAATCACGTTGCCAGTGTAAGTGCAACAATCGCAAAATATTTAGGACTGAGTCAAGAACTGACAGAAGCAATTGCAATCGGCCACGACATTGGGCATGCTCCGTTTGGACACACAGGAGAAGACATTTTAAATTCACTCATTAAAAATCAGAAGGAAGGAAAAAACGCTCCAAAGAAATTCTGGCATGAACGCAACAGTCTTTTCTTTGCAGACTTTATAGAAACACTTCAAGACCCGGACGGAATTTCAAAAAACCTTGACTTGACTTATGCAGTGCGTGACGGACTGATTTGCCACTGCGGAGAAATTGACCAGCAAGGACTCAAACCGCGTGAAGAAGCAATTGACTTGTATTCAATAAAGCGGCCGGGAATTGTCCAGCCATTCACTTGGGAAGGATGCATTGTAAAAACAAGCGATAAAATTGCATTTCTTGGCAGAGATATAGAAGACGCAAGATCCTATCACATTCTGGACATGGCGGCATACAGACAGTTGCGCGAAATTGTAGGCGCAACGCTCGGACTTGGACCAAATAAAAAATATTCCCTGCACACAACAAACGGAGCATTTAGATCCGGCAGAGCAGTAAACACAACAGTATTAATAAACGACATGATTGTAGACTTGTGCGCGCAAAGCTCTCCAGAAAAAGGAATCTGCTTCAGCGAGCCGTATTTTAAATTCATACATGAACTAAAAAGATTCAGCCTTGCAAACATTTACAACAACTGGCGGCTTTTGGAATTTCAGCGTTATGCGGAAAACGTGCTTTCATGTATTTACAGAACGCTTATGAAAATTCAAGTTTACGCCCAAAACGGACGAGTTGAAAATGTCCTGCGTTATTCCCCGGAACTTCAAAAAACTTTTTCAGACTGGCTCGTAAAATACACAAACTATAATCCGCAGAAAAAAGAAATCATGCGTTACAAAACAAAAGAAGTGTTCGACGTGAACGACAACGAAAGCTGGGAAAAATGCATTGTTGAATACATAAGCGGAATGACCGACCAGTACGCAATCAAAGTTTACGAAGAAATAATTTCATTTTAAAATTCAAAGGCAAAATGGCATACACCAAAAACTTAAAGTTCAAATGCGCGCAATGCAAAAACTGCTGCTGTCTTGAAGGCGGAGTTGTCCTTTTAAGCAAAACCGACCTTGAAAAACTTTGCGAATGGGCTGAACTCACAGAAGAGCAATTCACAAAAGTCTACTGCCGCAAGCTCGAAAATGCTGACGGAAAAACATATCTGTGCCTAAAAGACAAAAACCAAACAGAGTGCATTTTCTGGAACAAAGAAAAAGGATGCGAAGCATACAACGCGCGTCCAGTCCAATGCAGAACCTACCCTTTTTGGACAAAAATCCTAGAATCAAAATCTTCTTGGGAAACTGAAAAAATATTCTGCCCGGGAATAAATGAAGGAAACGAAATTCCACAAGAAGAAGTATGCGCACAATTAAAATTATACGAAGAAAACAAAAAGCAGCTGATTACAACTTAATTTTACTGTCATTTCCATGCTTGACTAGATAATCTATAAAAATTTGCAAAAAGAGTGAAAATTTTTCTTGACAGCACAAAAAAGTGGATTTACAATTTTTACATCAACACGTGTAAATAAACCGTGCGTACTAATTCAATCTAGCTGTTCATAGCGCACTCCTCAAACTTAACTTCATTTTTTTTATAGACAATATGTAGTGCCATCCAGTTTGTAAAAACGTGGATTTAGCGTC
>JAUNWH010000033.1 GCA_030540405.1 Spirochaetales bacterium | reverse complement strand
GCTTCGTCTGGTTGAACTCGCGCCTTCCGCCGGCCCCTTCCCTCGGATCCGGCTCGCTTTCGAGCAGCTTGGTTAGCTTCCTTGCCACTTCTAGCATAAGGCTCTCCTAAAATTCAATTCCATCTTCACCCATTTCCACAATATCCGTTGTTATAACCGTCGTTTTTCGTTTCTTTACCTCAGGCTTCTTAAAAAACAGGTAACACTCCGAATCTATGGGCTTCTCATTCTGTATCAATTTATACAGCCGTTTTATCATATCCGGGCTAAATTCTTCACTAAAAACAGGGAAATAGACACTGACTAAATTTATGCCATCTTGAGTATTAAGAATTGTAGAAGATATGTCTGTATTTCCATCTATGCTTAAAGCATCAAACGGAAGTTCTCCTTCAATTATCTCTGGAACAATACCGCTTACAAGATAAAGCAATGCCTTTAATCCAATTTTTGTTCCTCGATACCTGTAAAGAGGGATTGTATACTGTAATACTTTTCTGGCTATTTGCTCATCACCTAGCAAATCAAATTCAACGCCAAACCAATCGGCAAGAACTGGAAGAAACTTAGCAGGGGTTTCCATAGGCCGAAATATATTATCAAGATTATCCAATGAAATTGCGGTTTCGTTCATGATATGCTGAAAAATCATTAAATAATGTCTTAAAAAATCGTTTTCCTGATAAATTGACGGTAAATGCCTTATTGGATTATTTGATGTAGCAACAAGTTTTACGATACCATTAGTAAAGCTGATGTCTGTTACAATAAATCGTCTATACTTTGATTCAACAAATTCAATATCAATTTTTTGTGCAATTACTGGACATAATAATTGCAGACGGTTCTTTGCCTTATACACATCGAGACCAACACACATTTTTTTTATTTGTTCTTCCGTCAGAGATTTTATTTCCATCGTCTTACCGTCAATTTCAAGTTCTGCTGCAAATCTTGAGTTTCTTCGACCACAGAATAGCCCATATTCCTGACTTTATCCAAAACAGTTTCATAAGCATACTGCCTTGTTATTTTATTCAACAAATCTTCTTGTTTCTGCCCTGTAAAAGTTTCGATTGCCCACCAATCAGCAACAAACTCATAGTTCTGCCCTGTTTTCCTGATACCAATACTGTATTTTGAGCCTGTTTTTATTTCCATAATACAGCCTTCAATTTCTTCACCTTTACCATATCCGCATAAAGTAAGAGTTTTCCCTTCTGCCGCTTCTATGCATCCCATTTGTAATGCTTCGCAAGCTTTTTTTAGGAAACGTAAGTCTTTTATTTTCGTTTCTATTTTCGATATATGTGACATTCTTATTTTACTTCCTTTGCTTTCTGACCTGTCTGAATTCTGATGAACGAATTTGAAGGAACTTTATGAGTTAGCGATTCAATAGAACCTCGTACAAATCCTCCGTCCTTACTTACAACTTTAAAAGTTCCTATGACTTCAGAAAATGTTGCTTCCACAGAAATTTCCCCCATTACGCCAGCCGTAATTTCAGGAATATCACCATCCAGTTTTGCATACAAATACTTCTGAACTCCATTTTCCTCTGCTACTTCACGGATTTTCAGCACTGCATAGATTGGATCATATTCAATCGGAGTTGCTATTACAACTTCTCTTGGAAGGGGTTTTATCTCTTGCATTGCAATCGGCCCCATAGTTGTTTTACATGACAGACACAATATGGGCAAAATAGCAAGCGCTATTTTTCTAGTAAGTTCCATACATACGCTCCTTCCCTTCCTCTGAATATTTTTATCTCATTATTATTCACAAAAATAAACAAATCATCATTTTTGTTTGAATAAAAATTATTCGGATTACTATTTAAATCACTTATTAACATTGTTCCTGTGTTGATAAGCGAATTCTCTGCAGGAATCGGAAAATTATCTATCAAATTCCAACCTGCAAACATTCCATTTTTATAAAATGCTTTTCCACCAATAGAAATATCATTTAGAAGCTTATAATTTTTTTCAGAGTAGATTGATTTTGTAATTTCGGAAAGAAAATAATTTGTAAACTTCCATACTTCTTCAACATCAAGTTTTTTTGTAAAAAACTTGACTGTCTTTACCAATACTCCGGAATCAGTTTTGATTAGGTTCAGTGTTATGACATTCATTTTATCCGATAAAACAAGTTTTGCATTTATAAGATAATCAGACTGCGTAGAAACTAATGTCGATGTAGTTTTTGCAGTGACATACTCGGGTATCATTCCCATTGGACTAGCCGAATACAGACCTGTTGCCGTTGCCAGATGTGCAAATACATAGCTGAACATATCGTCTGTCTCTTTTAATTCTATGCCTTCTTGATTTGAAAATGAAGTTTTTATAAAATCAAATTCCCCTGTTTTTTGTTCAACCAAAGTCCTGCACGAAATCTCAAAGGGATTAATTGCCAGTTTTACTTTCCTTTGCTCATGTTTCTGCATAAGCAGATTAAGCTCAAAAAGACAATTTGAAACCGCATCTTTGATTTCTTTTTCTTTTCTTATGATTCTAAGTGAAGTTATTGGATAACCAGAGTTATCAAATGGAAAAATTGCAATATATACAATATAATTTTCACCACATTTAAAAAGCTTCGGTTTACAAATTCCTCTTAAATTAACTTGATAACGCTCTCCCTTGATTCCATTAAAAAACTGAAAGAGATTTCTTTCTTTTTTTTCCGTATATTTTCCGTCAAGGTACTTTGTCATTGACACTGGCTTAAAATATGAATTTAAAACCATCTGGAGTTTTAGTTCTGTATGAAAAAGCTCCAGCAATTCATCAGAAATTCCTGTCGTGCCGTCTGGCGAAAGAAAAATTATGGCAGGAACCATGTCACTTAAATTATCATAGTATTCCTGCATATTTATTACATTTTTTGATTTTTTATCAGCTTGTGGAGCTTTTAAACTTTTATTTCCAAAAGCAAATAGTGGACCTGCGAGCAAGCCGATAAAAAAAAATATACAAATTATTTTTTTAATAAGTTTCCTCACAGATCCACTCCTTGTGCGTTCATATTTTAAATTTATAAATAGACCTATGCCCATTCTGCATTTTCGTACACAATAGAAATAGTTTCCTGATTTACACCTTGCTCACCACTGCCCAAGTCACTTATACTCCAAGCACATGGAACACAGTTAAACAAGTTTCGTCTCTGAATCTCTGTAACTCCGTCACGATCCATAAAGACAATGGAAATAGATTTCTGCTCAGGATTTCCGCGCTCAACAGTCTTCCACCAGTCTTTCAGAACCTTGTCGCGAGGATCGCTATTGCGGGTCATTTTTACGGTATCGTATTTTACTTTTCCCACAACTTTTCTAGGATTCTTATCCATTCCGCCCATATCATCTGCAACCTCAGCAGTTGCGCCCAAACCTGAAATTGATACGAAATTACCATAATCAATTCCATCAATTTCAACCTTAAAGTAAGCCTTGGTAGTTGGTAAATAATCAGCCATCTTCCGTACTTCTCCTTGTAATATTTTTAGAAGTTCAACGAACTTCTTTGTTTATTATTCCTCACCCATTGCTTTTTGTGAAACTCTGAATACAACAAATTCAGCAGGTTTTGCGGGTGCCAAACCTATTTCACAAACAACATATCCTGCATCAATAGATTCAGGAGGGTTCAATTCATCATCACATCGCACATAAAAAGCCTCTTCCGGCGTGTCGCCAAACAAAGCTCCTGTTCTCCACAGATTCAAAAGGAACGCAGTAATGTTACGAGTGATTTTTTTCCATAAATCTCGTGTGTTAGGTTCAAAGACAACCCAATTCGTACCATTCTGTAATGCCTGTTCAACCATACAGAAAAGACGACGAACATTCACATAACGCCATTCAGGATTAGAACTGATTGTTCTTGCACCCCATACGCGAATTCCTCGGCCAGGGAAATCACGAATACAGTTGATACCTTTTGGATTTAACAACTCCTGCTCTGCATCCGTTAGATTATATTTAAGTCCCAAGGCTGTTCTAAAGATTTCATTTGCAGGAGCTTTATGAACACCACGAGTTCCATCAACCCGACCATAAATTCCACAAATTCCACCGCTCGGTGGAGCATATACATTCTTATCCTGAACAGCATCATACATAGAAATCCAAGGGAAATAATATGCTCCCATCATTGAATCCCGTGGTTTTGGCATCGTATCAATTCCGGCTGCTAAAGTTTCAGGACTATCCAGTACGGCAAATCTGAAACGATTTTTCTCACAATGACTTAAAATAGCATCTTGTGCAGCTGGATCAGTAACACCTGGGGCCGCAACAATTGCAATATCTTGAATCTGATCAAAAAGATACAATCCAGTTTTCTTACCGACACCTTCATCTTTACCAATAATAAGCTTCGCAATATTATCAGGATTCTTAATTTCCACAGTCTCAGACTCTGCTTTAGCTTCTGCTGGCTGCTCGTCATTTTTTGCCTTTGTCTTTTTCGACGGCTCGGCAAGATTATTGATATAGGCTTTTGTTCCGCCATTCTGGAAAAACTGATATACAGCATGTCCCAACCAGCCACCTGTATGCATTCCTCCAAAGATTTTTGTGTACTGAGTCCAGTTTGTTACAAGGACAGCCTCATTAACAGGTCCTTTTTCTGCAACTCCCAAAAATCCAACAATATTGGTCGCTCCAGCCTCAATAGGCTTTGAACCACCTTCCACTTCTTCTACATAAACACCTGGAGTTTGATAACTAGGCATTTTCTCCTCCTATATCTTATTTTTTCACATATCCCCGAATATCACGCTTCTCAACGCGTTTAAATTCGTTTGCTTTTTGTGAATTCAAACTAAAATCTATGGTATACAAAAGTTCAAACTTATGGAATTCACCATCGAAGCCATTTTTACTCAAATCAAGCTTTCTGACAACAGGTTCCAGATAAATTTTATCACTAGAACACCCATGCCATTTCCAATTTGATATATCAACCGACGGATTATCCTTAAAATATACCGAGACCTTACCGTATGCTTTTAAAACATCGGATAAATTTTTCCCTTTTATTACAACTCCTATACACATTTCGTGCATCGCAGGTTGCTCATACTGCTGTTCATCTACAATAATACGCTGTCCACTCTTATCAAGCATACATTGGCACAAATCCTTTACAAAAACATTAATTATAACATCATTCGTGTTTTTTATCTGCCTTATCTTATCTTCTGCCGCATTATATATACCACAAATAATCTCAGATTGTTCCATATCTACTTTCCTTTCTCAATAATCATAACAGAACTTAAATACGGAAGCTCGTCATCTTTCAATGACAGCTCATCAACAGAAACATTCGCGTCAATATCAAAAATCTGTGTCTCATTCACAGATAAAATTGAATTTATTTTTTCGAGCTGTTTCAGAATTGCACCCACTGTAACAGTTTTTCCAAATTCCCAACCTTGCCCATTAGAACCAACAAGAGAATGAAAGAAGAGTATCAGATTTTCTTTTATCTTCTGTTTTTCAACTTCAAAATCAAATATGTTACTCTTGAATTCAAGCATAATTTTGATACTAAAATTCCTGTAACAAGGAGCCGAAACAACAATCTTGTTTCCAACAATTTTCCTATCATCAAGATAATTTCTAACTCTCCTAATTAACTCTCTTGAAGGCATAAGTTTTGTTTCGTATGTGCTACCAGAATCAATCTCCGGAATAATTATCGTTCTTATCTCTCCATTCTTTGTTTTCTTTTTTGGACAATATGCCCTTCCCACGGAGCTAGAAGCCTCTCGGCTTAACCACTGAAAATCATCGGCCGTAACAGCTCTATTCAAACTCTTGAATACCCCCGCAGCCCGGGATTTTAGGCTGTCTACAGTTTCCATATCACAACCACCCTCCGAGGCAAAAGGATTATCACAACCTGCGATATATGGAATACTCTGCGTCATAAACTGAATTTTATGTGCCGCAATATTTCCCTTTTCGCCACCCCCAACTTTATATTCATCAGCACGAATATTGAATTTTCCTTTCGGAGGATTTATACCATGAATACCATCTCCAAACATAATTTTCCCGGTCGCATAATCAACGACAAAATGTCGAGAAAACGAAGTTGAATTATAAAAATTAGGAACTTCCTTATATGTTACCCAAATGCCTTTATCCGTTTCTTTATACGGTTGTTCTATACCATCTTCCTTCATAATTTTAAGTTCATTATTACTTGGAATAGAATTTTCATTAATTGAAAGTTTTATTCCTGGTAACAAATGCGGATGAGAAACATTACAGATTTGATTCGGTGCGCCATTCGCTGATCCCAGTATCTCATTTTTATATGTATCTTGATTCGCTGCATAAACAGAATTAATGATAATGGACTTTATAACAGGAACTTTTTCAAAACTCCCATTCAATTTAACACATCTTAACCAAAAACCTTGTTTATTAAAAAACGAGGCGACCTTCAATCCTTCGGGAACAATAAAATTAATAAATCCAGATTCATGAAAGCTATCTGTAAAATCGCTTGCCTCTATTTTCTCCCATTTTTCTCCATTCCAACACTGCCATTCCAGAACAACCCACCTTGAATCATTCTCCTTTGGTTTTGTCAGGCTCAAGAATTCCAAGTCTAAGTCCTTTGCTTTTCTGGCTTTTCCATCCTCATTTATCCTAAAATAAACAGAAAACGAACCTTCAGATATTTTATTATTAAACCCCATGTATAAAGCAGGTAGTTCATCCTCTTCTATATCGAAAAGCTTTAAGTCGCCCTTATTTTTATCAGTTTTGTCAAAAAGATTAATCCATTTAAAATTGCTGCATGAATAGAGTTTTTGCGGCAACTGAACAGGAGCGTTATATGTAATCCTAATTTTATTCAAAAGCGGAGATTGAACGCGTGAACCAAAATGCCATTCCCAAGTACCTTTCTCATTCTGAACATAATTCCCGCCAATCGCAAAATCTTTTGTAATTAACCGAATTCTTAACCACAAATGTTCTTCGTTATTAATAGATACCTGTGATATATCTTTTGGAATTTGGAAACTTACGATTCCACCCTGTTTAAAACCAAACGTACCATCCGTAAAATTATTTTTCTCGCCATCAAGTTTTATCCAATCCTTTCCGTTCCAATATTCGTATGCAAACAAAGCATTCTCATTATCTGCTTCAGGAACATAAGTTTCACTAAATGTGAAAGAAATTTTTACAAGAGAATTTTTATTTTTGAATATTTCATCAGCTGAAATATAAAATGTTTCATTGAAGGACGGATTTTCAGAGAACAGCATAAATGAATTATTCATATCTGTTACTGAATATACGCCATTTGAATTTGAAATGCATAAATCAGGGATAAAGCCTTCACCAAAAAAGATACTTTTCAATGTAATTTTTTTTACAAAGAAGGTATTATAGTTCTCTGGAATATCTGAAAGAACTGCACGGATAAACAAATCATCAACATCTTTTATTTTACATGGCTGAATATCAATGGGACCTTTTAAATAAATTACATTATCTTTCTTTTTTATGCCACTTACAGAAGACAAAGACTCGATTTCCTGCCATTGCTGCCCATCCCAATATTCAAAATACAAATGATTTATAATTTCATCACTAACAGAAGTAATCTCATTTACCGAATCAAACGATATTTGTATTCCATGCCCCTCTGAAAGATATTTCAATATTGGCGAAGAAATATATAAAATATGTTCTACAGCATTCTTTGTATCAAACAACGCAAATTCATGTATATCAGAACCTTCGGAACATACCTCGGACCAATTTTCTCCATTCCTATTTACACAACTTATTATGTTTGTATCGCGAACCGTGACACTATTTTCTGTCTCAAAAATAATAGGTTCTTTCTCACTTTCAATGGCAGCTACTTTTGTTCCGGATTTTATTAAAATATTCTTATTACAGTTTTCAACAGGAAAAAACTGTATAATTGCCCTTGCACTTTGAGGAGCAGTTAATGAGAGACCAATAAGTTCCAGCATTGAAAGATATGTTTTTGCAGGAACTTTGTTTAATCTATAGAGAGTCATTTCCGTCATCCATGAGAATAACTCAATTAAAGTTATTCCAGGATCAGACTCATTATGATTTGTCCATTCAGGGCAATAGCGAGGAATTAATCGAATAGCTTCATTTTTTATGTCATCAAAAGTTCTATCATCTAAGTTGACCGTTGGAATCACGTTCACCTCTCTCTAAATAAAATGGATAAACCATATTAAAAAATGTATTTACAGACCGAATCTCATAATCAATTTTTATATTTATGAGTCCGGACTTGTCAGGATCAAAATCACCTGTAATATTCTTTAAAATAACTCTTGGCTCCCATTTTACGATAGCCTCTTCAATATAATGAATAGCAAGAGAAATAGTTTTTGAAGAATTTGGAGAAAAAATTATATCATTGATTTTGCATCCAAAATCAGGGTTCATCACACGCTCTCCAGGTGTGGTTCCCAGAATAATACGAATAGACTCTTCCACACTCTTTTCATAACTTGAGGAAGCAATATTTCCATGAATGTCCGTCGTCACTGGGAAAGCCCAGCCTTTTCCTAAAATATTACGCATTGTTGTTCTCAGCCATTCATTATAACTCAACAAATAATGAATCAACTAATACACACTTTAACCTATTTCTCGATTTTTGTATATTATTTATCATCATCAAAGTTTTTTACAAACCACACTTCCGGGTTCACCTTCCCCGCCATTCGTCTCATCTGCAAGAGCGTGAAGTTTGCCCGCCTGTTCACAAAGATATTCCTGGAATTTTCTTCTTCAATGCCGTACTTCTGAGCAGTCTGCTTCCAGTCTTTTTTGTGCTGCTGGATAAAGACAGAAGTATCATCGGGATTCCATTCAGGAAGAGTGCGGATTGGATACGGTATTTCTTCGTCCGTAAAGAAAAGCCATTCGGCAGGAGCAAAATACAGCACAAGATAGCTGATTGCCTTGAATGTGGGTACGCTCTGCCCTACTGCAAGTTTGTAAAGACTTGCGTGGGGCAAATTTCGTTCTAAGCACCAAGAGCGAAGTTGGCGGGCTTCTACAAGGGCAAGAAGTTTTTGCTGGGCGTAAGTAAAGCGATCGGTCATATTAGAGTCCTTTAAGTAATGTTTCTATTGCAGTTTGTTTTGTTTTAGCGTATTGAATCACAGAGACAAGGCGATACCAGAACAAAAGCGACTGAGTAAAAATGTAATGTTCGTCCTGAGCAATCATTTGTTTGAGAAATTCATCCAAAAGACGGATTCTGTATCCTTTAAAACTTGCAATAAGGCAGAGTTTTCCGTCCACACCGGGAAGCGTAACTGGCTCACCGTCACGCTCATCCTGCCAAGCGGTTACGACAAAGGCACGCTTTATGTTCTGAAAAGTGTAAAAAAGCACGACTGGAGTTCCGCCTGAAAATTTGAAGATGTATTCACTCTGATCATTTGAAAGAGTTGGAACAGCGATTTTTGAGCCGTCTGCGTAAAGCGAATAGGAGACATCTTGATTCTGCGGAATGTGGACGGTAAGGCTTTGTCGCATAAGGCTAGAATACCTCATGCTGTAAAAAATGTACAGAATGAAATATTGATTAAATCTCTGTGGCGTGATATATTTCATCTGGTACATTTTAAAACCGTACCACTATTTGACTCCCAGAAATACATCTTAAGTTTTACATCAGAAGGAGCAAAACATGGAAAACGAAAACACAAATCCCTTCGAGAATCCCGTCTCAAAAAGCGGATTCTGGATTCCCTCACACAATGCAAAAGTTATGAAAGCTGGCTTGGATGAAAACAAAGCACCTTTCTTGCCCGACCATAACGGTAACATCAAGGCGGAGCCAGTCTACACGCTTTCGCAGGGCTACTGCCTTCCCGCAAGCCGCCTTATCCCAGTTCAGTTTGAGAAGATGAAGAAAGGCTATGAATCAAACATCGTGGCAACCCGCAATCAGATTAGTGAAACGGGAACAGAACTCAAAGACGGTGAAAAAGGCGTTCTTTACAACTTCAAGGGCAAAGACGAAAACTTCCACACTGCTGCCGTATTCTTCCCAGAACAGACAGAAAATCCAGAGACGATTCTGGAAATGGCTAAGGACAAAATCAATCAGCCTACGAATCTTAAAGGGCTTTCGCTTACGATTGAATCTGCAGAGCCTGTTGAATATCTTGGTTCCTACATCGCGGCCTGTAAGTCGGGCATGAATCTTTCAGTTTCGCCTGAGATTGCAGAGGATTTCAAGAAAAACATTATGGTGAATGTGAACAATGACCTTAAAAAAGCGGAAAACCGCGACAAGAGCATTGATTCAGTCGGCAACATTCTTTTCAATGCCGACAGAAGGGGAACAGAAATTCTCAAAGCACTCGCCTTTGAACAAAACCAGAATCAAAACAGATCTATGGCTCCCAAAAAACAGGAGCCGGAAATCGAGATGATTTTCTAGCAGATTGTTGGGTCACGCCCGACAATGACATTTAATCAATAACATTACACAGCAGTCTGCCCAGTGCTGCAATTCTCACATTTAGGACTATGCACTCATGGCAGACATAATTACACAAACATCTACAATCTCAATGGAAATTATCAACAGCGAACAGTACAAGCGGGCGAATATCCGCTTTTCGGGTATTCCGAGCGAAGAAGTACGCACGGAACTCAAAAACGAAGGCTGGTTGTATTCACGCAATCACAATGTGTGGTATCCGCGAAATATTGCGGCAGAAAACAGCATGGAGTTTGCGAAACACATCAAAGAAGCGTATTTTCCTGAACCACACGAAGAAGTAAAAATCATTACAGAAGCAAGCGAAAAAGACGAGCTTGCGTTTATGATTCAAAGCGACTCAACGCTCAAAGAAATTCTCGCAAAACTTTCGGATATGTACGGAGAGAACGCTGTAAGCGAAGCCTTTGCAAACTCAAAAGAGCAATTGGAAAATCAGATTGAATTTGAGCTTCCATCTAGTGAACAGCCACATTTTGAGACTTTTGCAAGTCAGATTCCAGAAGCCGTGCAGAAAAGCATGGCAGAAGTCCGTAAGGAAATCGAAGAAACAGAACCAAGTTTTAATATCAACGGCACGACCTACACACAGAAAGAAATCGAATCTCTCTTACAAGAAGATTTGCAGATGATATTCCGAGAACTTGTGCCAGAACCGTACATTGAGGGAGTGCGGCTTTACAAGAATCCTGAGAAAGACGGAAAAATCAGCCTGCTTGTTCAGTATGGAACAAACGAAACAGAAGGATTCTGGCGTGAAGATGCCTTGTTTGACGCACTCATTGATGAACACCTCACATTCAATGGAATGACAGTCGATGTAAATCCAATCACACCGACAAAATCCGGCACGATTGAAGAATATCTTGCCCGTCTTGAACGGCTTGGCGCGACAAGCGAAGAAGAAGCTATTGAAAAACAGGCAGAAATGATTGCAGAAAAAGAAACTGAACAGGCAAATGGAAGTGTGTCGCCTGAATCAGAAGAAGAGCCTCCTAAACGCAACATCTTCACATTCGAGCCGTTTGGTTATGAAGGTGCTGTCGTTAGCGTAGAAACAGATTTACGCCGTGGAATCCCAGCTTATGACATAGTTGGTATTTCAGACGGAATGGTAAAAGAAACCCGCGAAATCATAAAGGCAGCGTTCCGTAACAGTGGGCTTGAACTTCCTGCAGAACGCATTTTGCAGTCTCTAAGCCCTGCCGACCTTCGCAAAGAAAGCCGTGGAACTCAGCTTGCAATGGCACTTTCCATTCTAAGTGAGCAAAACGGTTACAAAGGTGAGAATGTGCTTGCCCTTGGTGAACTGGAGCTTTCCGGTAAAGTGCGGCCGGTCCGTGCCGTTCATGCGGCAGTTGAGAGCGCAAGAGCAATGGGAATCTACAATGTGATTGTGCCGGAAGAGAATGTTGCAGAAGCACTGGAAGTTCCCGGAATGAAAGTAATGAGAATTTCTTCACTTTCTGACGCACATGAAAAGCTCTTGCACAACGAGCAATTTACAGAAAACAGAAGCTCATCTTCTCCAGAACAGAGCGAAATCAAATTCAACGAAGAGCTTCTTTCAGAAGTCTACGACATGAACCTTGACGGCTACTATGACGCAGCCCGTGCAATCAAAATTGCAATCGCAGGAAAGCACAATATCTTGCTTGAAGGTGCGCCAGGACGTGGCAAAACACTTCTTTCCAGCCGTCTGATTCCAGCCCTTACGCCAGAACTTACAGTGGATGAAGCTCAATCCGTCACCCGTATTCACAGCCTCGCAGGTCTTATGCGCCCAAATGACGGATTAATCAGAACCGCACCATTCCGAATGCCGCATCAGACAGCATCGATTGAAGGAATCTGTGGTGGCGGTGCTCGTTGCAATCCGGGAGAAATCTCGCTCGCACACAACGGAACACTATTCCTGGACGAAACAGCAGAATTCCGTTCGTCAGTTTTGCAGATGCTCCGTGTGCCGCTTGAATCAAAGACAATCACACTCAGCAGAGCCGGAAGAAGCACCTGTTACCCGGCAAACTTCCAGCTTGTGATGGCAACAAATCCGTGTCCGTGCGGGAACTACGGAAATACCGACAAAATCTGCCTTTGCTCCCAGCGTTCGATTGAACAATATTGGAGAAAGTTCTCTGACCCGCTCCTTGACCGGGTTGAAATCAAACAGAATGTACGCAAAGACGAGAACGACAGGCGCAGAATCAGCGTTCCAGAGATGAAGCAGCACATCGAAAACGCCTTCCGTATTCAGCGTGAAAATCCTCATTACAACGCAAGTCTTAATCCGCAGGAAATTGCAGAACTTTGTAATCTGGACGAAGAATGTCAGACTTACTTGAATGACAGAATCCAGAAATACGACCTTTCACCACGCAGTCAGGCAAACACGCTCAAAGTAGCCCTCACAATCGCAAACATGGAAGGACGCACCGAGATTGCCCTTGACGATTTGCGCGAGGCAGTTGAGCTTAACGCACCGATTTTTGAAAAGCCTAAACAGTTTAAGAGAGACCAATCAAATGTCAATTTTGCAGGATTCAACTACAACAGCTATTATCACAGCACTCATACCAGAGACATTTGCCATGAAATAAAGCAGACAGAAAATGCAGAGGTCCGTGCAAAAGCCATAACAGAAATGGCAGCATATCTTGGCGAACAAATTAAAAACCTGAACTCGCCGCTATATCTTGTTCCCGCTCCGCAGCACACAGGAAACGCCGAATACACGCTTGAAATTGCAAATCAGATGGCTGCTGCAAACCCGAATTGTAAAGTTCTGGATATTCTTAAATGCGAACCGCATGAAACGCTTTATGAGCAGAAGAAAAACGGAAACAGACAGGGAGAACTTAACTTTTACCTTGCTGATGGGGCAGAAATCCCTGAAAACGCAAGGCTTTTCTTTGTTGATAATGTCATAAGTTCCGGCAACACATTCAACGAAGCAAACAAAATTTTTAACGGAAATCTCTTCCCACTCGTCTATTCAGTAAGCGATTTTGCAAAGCTGGAGATGAGGAACGGCAAAGTTGTTATCACGGACACAAGAAATCAAGCAGCGGGAAAATCCCCAGAAGTTGAAACTTCAAATATATCAAATGATGTATCTGAAAATTCAATCAGCACATCAGAAGAAAATAATACATCAAACGACTTATCAGAAGTTGTGATTGATTTATCCTCTAAAAAGCGGGAGCCTTTACAGCTTACTGAAGAAGACTTGGACATCTGCAAAATGGTTATTCCGCCTGAGCAGTACAAGTTCACGATTGAACTTACACAAGGGGAAGAAGGAGAATTCTTCAAACAGAAGCTCAAAGACATTGCAGACACCTTCCGCAAAATCAACACAGACGAAGCGCTTAGAAACAAAAATGATACACACAATGTCGGCTTCCACTATTTCCTCGGTGACACAGAAATCTACATCTCTCAGATTTACACAGACGGAATCGGCTTTGGCTGCACGATTCTGAACGGCGACCTTGAAATGTCAGAATGGGGAGATTCTTCGATTGAGGAAATCATTTCTATTCCGTTCATCGAGATGGATTATCATGTTCCAAAAGACGCAACAATCGAACAAATGCTTCACAACCGCCATCCTGATTATTTCCCTGCTCCTGAAACGGCAACTGAAGTTGAGGCTACGGTAGAAAGTGGGTCGAACGAAAGACAGGAAGAATCAGAGAATCCTCGTGAATTAAAACCAAATTATCACTTCTATGTCCGCGATACCACAGAATTCGAGGCATTCCAGAGAATCGAGCCGATAACTAATCTCTCAGCAAAGGAAGCTGTTGAAAAATTTCTTTCTTTTGATAATGGCGAAAACTTTACCGGGATTGGAATTATTGTCCCTGGCAGCATTGACCACGGAGAAGAGTTTGAAGGAAGCGGAGTTGTAGAACTGTACAGTCGTGACGAGCAATACATCATCGACGACATTTTCATGGACTCAGACCACGATATCCGTAAAAATCCAGATTATGTCACCGCTGTAAATGCTCTCATTTCTGAAATGAACGGGCATGGGAAAAATGTGTATGTCGTTGCTCAGGAAAACTATGAAAAACTGACATTACCAACCACTGACATTGAGCAAACAACCACAGAAAGTAATATTCCAAAAACAGCTCCAACTGAAATCTCCGAGGAAATTGAAAAAAATAACCAGGAATCAGATTCTTCAGATATATCAATTCGTGAAGAATTCCCAAAAGGCATATATTACAATGACATGGAAAGCCATGTATCAGAAAAACGCAAAGAAGAAATCCGTTATGAAATGTCAGAACTAGCTTCTAAAAACGGATATGCTCTTTCTTATGACACACTCTCGCGATATGTAGACGAGTTTGAAAAAGCTGTAAATGGACAAGACTGGGAAACCATCTACAAAATCTCTTACGACCTGACAAATCTGAATTTCCACACAGAAGAGTCATGGCTTTGCGAATACAAGTTTGAAGAATACAGAAAATCAATCGCAAAAGAATTTGGCCGCGAATACATGCCGAAAAAAGAAAGCCATGAATCAAAACTGTTATCAGAAGAAGAGCCGAAGAACGAACCTCTCACAAAAGGCGAAATTAAATCTATCCGTGAGCAGTGCCGTGAAATCTTGCGAAAACCTGACGGAGAAATCACAGAAGAGGATAAAGCAATCCTTGCTCAATACGAAGGAGCAGGTGGACTTGATGAAAAAGACCGCTCAAATTCCGGCGTTTTGAATGAGTTTTACACACCTCGAAATCTTGTCGCAAAAATTTGGGAGATTGCAGATAATTATGCCCCAAATGCAGTCAGCGTTCTTGAACCAAGCAGCGGAACAGGACGATTTGCGGACGGCAGACCTAACAACACATTCACCATGCACGAAAAAGATGAAGTATCTGCACGAATCAACAAGATTCTTCATCCTAACGCAAATATCATTGAGGGAGCATTCCAGAAGCAGTTCTTTGACGAGAACGAACGGTTCAGAAAAATCGGCTACCAGCTTCCGAAATACGACCTTGTAATTGGAAATCCACCTTATGGAACTTATAACGACAAATACAAAGGTCTTGGGGAAGGTAAGGATTTTGACCGCTATGAAAAATATTTCATTCAAAAAGGTCTTGAATCTCTCAAAGATGAAAACTCCCTTCTCACTTTTGTCGTGCCTAGCGGATTTTTACGCACTGTCGCTGACAAACCTAAAACTGCGATTGCCCTCACAGGGGAACTCATAGACGCATACCGTTTGCCGGAAGGAACTTTCCCGACCACACAGGTCGGCACTGATATAATTGTATTAAAAAAATACAATCAGATTGATTACGCAAAGCAGCTCGAAACTTCGGGCGTAGATTCTTTCACCGCCGTAAACCTCGCAATCGAAAAAACTCACAAAAATATGAATCTTCTGCAGGGTGATGAATGGTTTAAGCAGCACCCGGAGAAAGTACTTGGCGAAATAAAAGAACGCACAAACCGATTTGGTGATAAGGAAAACTATGTTACTCCGCACGATGGTCTTACGATTCAGGACGAGCTTGATAAAATCACCGGGCTTCTCCCAGCGAAAAACGAGTCACAAACTGTCAACGAAGAAGTTTCTAATCTCGAAAGTATAAACAAACAGGCTGAAACTCTCGGTTATTACTTTGAGTATGACAATCGTGAGAATATCGTTGATATTTACGAGAATGAATCTGGTAATCTTATCGGCTCTCTTGATTCAGAAGGGAACTTTGGATTTACCGATGATTTTGAAGGACAACTTCCAGATGAAGTTAGTCAGCTTGCATCCCGTTTTCTTGAATTATCAAAGACTTCACAAACAGAAGAGCATGAAGCCGAAAAAGAAGCTCCTATCGGATCGGAAAACAAAAATCCTCTGTCGATTCCAGAAGATGAAGTCCGTAAAATTTACAAAGAGGCTTACCCGAAGAACCAGGAACGAGCCGCAAAAGAGGCCGAGAAATTCATCGAAGCATGGAAAGCAAAGTTATTTAATGGTCTGACGTCAGGGCTTATCTATACATACCCGGAAACACCAAGATTGCGAGAGCTTTTCAACAAGACTGAAAATGTAACGCTTCCAGACGACCACACAGAATCTTTGATTTGGCTTTCAAAGTATGCGAATTATGACACAGTTCCCCAACAATTCAAATTCAAGAACTGGAACGATTCCCTCCGTTATGAAGTATCAAGAGAAACTGGAATCGAAGAGGGAAAAAAGCGTGTTTACGAGTTTTTCAGAAAAAATCTTTCAAATACTGAGAGAGCGAAATTCCTTAAAGACGAGTATGGAATCGGTGGTTACGGCGAGACAGGATATAATCAGGATCATGATTCAAAAGGTCTCAAACTCAAAGTAATCATCAAGGACAAGGAACAAACAAGGTTTTTCTCCTGGTCTGAAGTCGCAAATGCAATCTCACTTCTTGTGATGGACGGTGAATATTACAAACCAACAACAAAAGAAGAATCAAAACAAAACTCAACTCAATCAGAAACATCAGTCGAATCAGACAAGACTTACAACATTCCGCAGAAAGCAGGTGTTATGACAGCACAAGAATTCTCAAAACTTTACGGCAAGAGTTTTGATGACCTGAGTTACAGTGTCTGGAAACACGCTGACTGGGAAGGCTACATCAAACAAGAAGAGCTTTCTGAGAACGAAAAAGCCTACATCGGAAAGTCACATGATTATGTGCAGGAAAAGCCTGGAATCTGGACGCACAAAGTTCTTTTTGAATCAGGCGACATCTACAAGAAAATCGATGAGCAGGAGAAACTTCTTTCCTCTGCAAACTTCAATGAGGACAAGGAAGAGGCCGAACTTCACAAAAAGAATATCGAAGCCCTGAAAGCTGCCCGCAAAACTCCTGTAAAGCTGGACGACATCCACATCGCGTTGAACTCCACTCTGGCAGAAGAATTCACGATTCCTCACACCTATGAAAGTGGAATGGTTGAAGAGCGCAACCTTGCAGAAAGCTTCATTCTCTGGGCGCAGGGCGAAACCGTTGACTCTCAGCGAAGCCGTCATTCAATGGACTACTCTACCGCCCGCATTGCCCGCGAAGACCTGCCTGACAATGTTTCTTGGTGGGACATCGTAGATTTCATCGATGGGAAAAAGGTTGTTGCAGCCAAAACTTCAAGCTGGAGCTACGGCAAAACGGAAGATGAAATCAAGCATTTACGCAAAGAACGCAAAAAGCAGGCGGACGAAAAACGCATGGCCCGTCAGGAAACCGCAAACAAGCTCTTTGACCGCTATATGCACGAAGGTCTTGATGATAAGACAAAAGAGCGTTTCCTTGCCGAATACAACCGCCGTTTCAATTCGTATGTAATTCCGAAGTATGAGAATCTTCCGCTTTATATTGACGGCATGAACGCCTACAAGGGAAAAACTGCCTTCAAACTTTACGACCAGCAGCTCAAAGGCGTTGCCCGGCTTTCCGCAAAAGGAAACGGTCTTCTCGCCTATGATGTCGGAGTCGGAAAGACTGCCACAGGAATCGTTGCCAACATCAACCAAATCCAGACAGGAAGAAGCAAGCGGCCTCTTATCATCGTTCCGAACGCCGTTTATTCAAAATGGGTGACTGACATAAAGCAGCTTTTCCCGAACCTGAAGGTAAACGAGCTATACAATTTCTCTGACGACCACATCAAAAAGTTCCGTGATGCAGAAGACAATCACAAGCTCTACATTCCTGCAAGCTCGATTTCTGTCTGCACCTATGAAGCGTTGAAACACATCACATTCACAGACAAATCCTGCTGCGGAGAACTGTTTGAAGATTTTTCAAAACTCCTTTCCGCTGATTTTGACGGTTAGGCAAACGAAAACGCCGCAATGGGCAAGAAAATCATGGGAACAATCGGAACGGCAAGCTGCGTGAATGACGCAAACTATGTTTTCTTTGAAAAATGCGGATTCGACAACATCACCGTAGACGAAGCCCACAACTTCAAGAATCTATGGGTAGCACCAAAGCCGAAGAACAAAGGTGATGCAAACGAATATGCAGGAATCCCAAGCGGTCAGCCTTCAAAACGGGCAATCAAACTGTTCGCAATGACTCAGCTCGTGCAGCGTCACAACGATAACCGAAATGTATTCTTGCTTACCGCAACACCATTCACAAATTCCCCTGTGGAAGTTTATTCAATGCTCACCTACATCGGACGTGAGCGTCTTGTTGCCAGCGGAATCTATTCCCTTCGTGACTTCATGAATCAGTTCGCGCATACAAAACTGGAACTTGGCGTAAATACAAAAGGCGAAATCGATTACCGACAAGTTATGAAAGACTGGAAGGAACTGCCCGCATTGCAGAACCTGCTCACAGAGTTCATCGACAAGGTTGACGGAGAAGAAGCCGGAATCATCAGACCAAAGAAATTCAGCCATGTAAAGGAACTCGACCTTTCCCCACTCCAAAAGAGAATTATGGCAGCTGAGGAAGAGCGTATGATGAATGTGACGGAAAACTCAGGCGCAATTCTTGAGGCCATGAACAATATGCGTGTCGCCCTCGTCTCCCCTGCCCTACTGAACAAGTTCAAGTATGACGAACATCGAAATTCCGGAACTGAAAGATTTGGTTGAATCTTCCCCAAAACTCAAATTCGTATGCGATGCAATCATTGATATGTACAAGGAACACCCGGACATGGGGCAATTCATGTATATGCCGCTCGGAAAAGAAGGGCACGGCATCATTGCGGATTATCTTGAAGAGCATGGAATTTCAGGAAAAGCAATCAAGATTATTAACGGCGAAGTAAACAATACGCCCGAAAAGAAAGAGAAAATTACGGCAGAGTTCAACGACCCGAAAAATCCTCTCAAAATCATCATCGGCGGAAAGAACACGAGCGAAGGAATCGACCTAAACGGAAACTCATTCGTCATGTACAACTGCTCTCTCGGCTGGAATCCAAGCGAGACTATCCAGGCAGAAGGACGAATCTGGCGACAGGGAAATATGCAGGGGCATGTTCACATTGTCTACCCTGTTATGACCGACTCTATCGACTCGCTTTTGTACCAGAAGCACGATGAAAAACGCAGCCGAATAAATGACCTCTGGACCTACAAGGGCAATATGCTCAATGTCGAGGACATAAATCCCGAAGAACTGAAATTCGACCTCATCAAAGACCCGAACAAGCGCGTTAAGCTGATTCTGGACGAAGAGACAAAAGATTTGAAGGCAAAACTCTCAAAAGTAAATCTCCGCCAGGAGTCATTTGATGAAATCATCGAAAGACGAAAAGCAGTCCTTGAAGCACTTGAACAGTCAGAAAAAGACTTTGTGGAGCATACGGAGTGGAAGAACGCGGTTATGGCAAAAGGTGAGCGTGTTCCAAATTACATGCTTGAAAGTCTCAGGGACGACAAAAAGAACATTGAAACTTACAGCCGCCAGAAAGATGTAATCGCAGAAAAACTTGCCGGAATGAACCTGCGCACTGAGGAAGAAATCTTTGATTATGTGCATGTTCTGAACGAGGAAAAACATGCGGTTGAGGCAGAAATTGAGAAAGCAAAAGAAAAGCTCCCTGCCCTGCTCAAAGAGATGAAGACAAAGCTCTCCGAGCAGAAACTTGTCGCACACCCGATTGAACAGCAGCGACACGAGCTTGAAGCCACAATTCTGGGAAACCTTCGCCCAATGAAAGACATCATCGACGAGATGAAAAAAGACAGCGGTGCAAAAATCGAAAAGGCAGATAAGCCGTATGTAGACGCAAAAGGCGATTATTATCTTTTTGATTTGGATGACCTGGACGGTAAAGTTTCTGACAAGGCACCAGCGTATGACAACGGCAAGACGGACGACTTGGCAATAACGCCCGCTCAGATTAAGGAAGCCGAAACGGAACGCAATAAGATTTGTCGCCCGGTTATGAATGGCGAGAAATCAGGATTATGGACAGCTTTCAAGGATTTTGAGGAGAAAGGCGTTTTCGATATACAGAGAAAGAAAGTCTCCCTCACCCCGACAGGCAGAATCTCAAAAACAGGCTGGAACCAGCTTCAGGCTGCGATGAGCATTTACCGGAGCAAGAAGTTTGAGACCTTCCGTTATGTGCTTATTGACCGTGATAACGGCGAAATCAGAGACCAGATTGCAGTCAGTTCACACATGCCGAACACCACGATAATTTCAGCCCCGAATAACCAGACTTTGAAACAGGTTATCAGCAGAGCGGAAGAGAAGAACTGTCTTGTAGTAGCCGTGCATAATCATCCAAGCGGAAACACAACCCCAAGCGATTATGACATCAAATCCACAAAGGCCCTTGAAGAAAGCATGAAACGGAAAGACGGATTCAACAGATTCGCTGGTCACATCATTCTGGATCATAACAGCTTCGCTCTTTACAAGCCACATTCTGGCTGGCTGCAAAAAGAAGTAGAAGGAGCCTCACAGACAAAAGACGAGCTTATTAAGGACACCGTTCCTGAATGGGCAGAAGGCAAAGTCAGAAGTAATGTAGACCTTGTTCTAGTCGCAGAAACGCTCAACGCAAAAGACAACTGGAATGATGATTATGTTCCTGTCCTTTTCACAGATTCGGATTACAACATCAGCGGACTGAATTATGTTCACAAAGATTTTTTCTTAGAAAAATCAGAGCAGGTCAGAAAAGAACTACAGGATACAGCGCATTCTGCAGTAGCTGTTGCAGCGTTCCCGATTTTCACAGAGCCATTTCTGGAAAGCCTGTCGGAAAAAGAACGAAGCAAATTTGAACAAATGCTGAAATCTCATGTCGAGAACAAAGCGTTTACAGATGCCGCAATCGGAACATCTGTCGTTTCATCAAAATTTGGCATAAAGCCGGGCGAAAGCTATTGTGATTCATTTTTCGCAAAAGCAAAGGATTCAGTGGAAGTTAAAGCCACTTGGAATCCAACTGTGAATCCTAATATTTTCGTTACAAAAACAGATGAAAAGCATAGGAGAGCCGCCGAAAGCGACATCGAGCGATAATTATTATTCCTGTCATCCTGAGCCTGGTTCAGAAACTTCATAGAATCAAGGTCGGGGTGACAAATCAAACATCAGATAACCGGAGTGTTACATATATGGAAAACGAAAACTCAGAAAACAAAATACCACTAGAACAGGAAAAACTTGAAGAAGCAGCAGAGAACCTAAAAAACATTCAGTTCTCTGGCGACAACTGCAAAGAACTTTTGGAAATCATTAACCGCATTTCCGCTATCGCAGGAAGCAAAAAGCACGAAGAGGAAATCGAACGAGGTGAAGTATCTGAATCTCTTAAAGCAGAAGAAGTTTCTGAGGATAATTCTATTCCTGAAGTCGATGAGACAGCAGAAGAAAACGCCCCTACCCCACCAAAGGATTCTGTAAATCAAGAAGCTGTAGTTTTCGGTAAAACCGTTCTACCATCATTTGCCATTATGAAAGGTAAAGGACTTCGCAATTATTCAAACACAATCGTTGAGCGGTATGCAGAAGAAAGCAATAGTTACATTCTCAATGACGGTAAAGAAAAAATCGTTGTTCCGGCAAAAACTTTCGAGTCCATTATGTCACCGAACACAGCTTATTCAAAAGACAAAAATATCGACAATCTTACAATCGCTGATGAAACTCCGGCAATCGTAAACGGTCAGACTATTCTTCCTGAATTCGCAATAATCACAACAACAGGACTTCAAACTTTCAAAAATCTCACCGTTCAGAATTACAATGAAGCTGAAAAATCTTATACTCTCTCAGACGGTAACAAAACTGTTACATTACCAGAGAGTAGCTTTCTTGTACTCACAAAACCTGCACACTTTGAAAGACAGTTTGACGAGAATACACCAGCCCACAAAAAACTGCTCGAAACTCAGTATGAGCAATACTTCAAAGACCGGGACAACACCGCAAACAACTTCCGCCATAACCTTAGCGTACATTGCCGTAAGGAATGCTCTTCTCCGCTCGACGCTCTGAAAGTCGCAAAAGAAATCACAAGCCGTATGAGCCGGGAAGAACAGCAGAAAACCCGCAATCTGTTAAAGCAGCTCGCCCGCGAAGATGAGACAATCAACCAGGTCATTATTCGCACATATTTTGAGGCAATCAAAGAAGTTCCTCTGAACGAAAATTACATCAAGCAGCAGTTCAAAGAACACCGTGCAGAACGCCACCAGCAGAAGGCAAATAAAATTGAAATAGAGAGGTAGTGTGTAACAGTCTAGTTATCTTATCTAAGACAATTTGTATTGTCACAGTTCTGTTATCAATATATGTATGTAACAATTTGGTTATCATGAAACTGTTCAAAACACAAATGGTCAGTAATGTAACACTTTCGTTATCTCGGAGAAATACTCTTATAGAAATGACAAATTTTTTGATTAAACAGCAGCAAAGCAAGATTGTAACAGTCTAGTTATCCACGCTGAAGCAATATTGCTTTGTCACACTTCTGTTATCAAAATATATAACAGCTCAAAATATGTGTCTAAAATTTTATATGTAACAATATCGTTATCTGAAGTAGAATTAAGAAATCTGAATTGGGACAATATATAAATGAAGAAATATGTAACACTCTAGTTATCCAAAAATGTAACACTGTCGTTATAATTATCCACAGAACGCTGTGGATTACTCTCTTTTTATGTAACAGTCTCGTTATAATTGTGGATAACCTTAAATCCTTGTATAATATAGAAAATAAATGCAGAAAAAATTATCATGTAACAATTTCGTTATAAGAATGTCACACCTTGGTTATTTCTTCTATAATATCTAATAATTAACTAATATAAATTTAAAACTAATAGTAGTAATCATAAACTTGTGGAAAACTAAGAAATAGATAACAGAATTGTTACATAGCTTTGATAACAACTCTGTTACATTCCTAAATTTGATGAAATAAGAGCATATCTTACATCATCTTTTAGAACTGGAGCAGGACTCTTGTGTAAAGTAATTCCATATCCAAATTTATCTATTTCAACTTTTAACTCAGGATAATACTTCGTCTTTATTTCTTTTAACTGAGTAACAATTCTTGAATAATTTACGTTTGCAATTTTGGGATCTGAATTTTCTCCAACAGGCATAAATTGCTCAACCAACTTATCTCTTGGAATAAAAACAGGTTTTCCTTCAACTAAACCATTATTACGGTAAACAAGCCACGCATAAATATCTTTTCCTACAGGACTTGTTATATCTTTGTAAACAGAATAATTTATTGGAACCCCATGCTGCTGACAAAATCCTGCAAAGCTTCCTGATAAAACAATTTTGAACTTACCTATTCTTGGATTTTTGGAGTCTTCATCAATAATTTCCTGATATTGAACACCCTCTGTAAAAAGAATTGTTCCTGTTGATGTAGTTCTTACAGTAACATCTCCCTTAGGAAATTTTTCACCAGGCTGATACAAATCTTTAAATAAATAAGCTTGCTTTTGTTCTTCAATTTTTTGCTCAAAAGAAAAAGTTGCACGAGTAAAACATTCTAGCTGTTCTTGAATATCTTTGCCACGCTGTCTTGGAAGTTGCATTTCTTTTAAAAGTTGAGACATTGAATCAAATTCAATAATAACAGGCATATTTCTTTCTTTTGAAAGAACTGCATGAGTTGTAAAGACGCTTAAAAGAAGCCTTCCATATTTTCCAAAAGGAACATTTTTAGGGGAATTTAATATAAGAGATATTCCATTACTAGCCTTTCGTATAAATTCAGTGCGATTTATATTCTTGAAAGGAAGAGAGGCTGTTGTAAAAAAACTTGGTATATAACTGAGCGACTTTTTTGAATCTTGAGCTTTGATTTCATTTAATGACTCAAAAAGTTCATTGTCTGAGTTATCTATAGGGATCAGGTTTGTTTCGTTTTTTATTTTTTTTCCCATTTTTTACTCTACCTTTGAAATTCCGCCTTTAGATATGACGATATGTCCGGCAGCGACTTCTTTTGCGAGAAATTCGAAAGAAGACTCGATATATTGAGTAACAGTTACCCCACAATTTGTACAGAAGCGTTTTATCTCATCTCTACGACCATTTGAAAGTCTAACATTCATTACATCTGCATATTTACCTTTTTTAGAAGATTCTTTTTGTTGAACAGATGCCGGAGAAATGCTTGGCTTTGTCTCAGCAGAATTTGAGATAACAGAACTGTTACTTTCTTTTTGTTCATTAATCTCATCAGTATTGATAGTGAGATTTGTTTTCATTTGTTCTAAAAAATCTTGTGGTATATTTTTCTTTGCTATTGGCATTGTTTTACTCCCCTTTTTATTTTACGAGGTCTGCAAGTTTCTTTAAGGCTTCAAGCGTTTCTCTTTTTCCACCGCGCTGCTGAATTGTCTGCCGTGCAACTGTTGCGTATTTGAAATCCTGGTCTACAGGAACATAAACAACTTTAAAATCTCCGGCATTAAGACCTTCAGATATGATGTCTGTAAGTTTTATGGAGCGATTGATTTCGTTCAAAACTATTGTTTCAAATTTTGGATTTTTAACATGCTTTCGTTTTTTGAAACTTTCAAGGTTTTCCTTGAATATCTGAAGTCCATCCTGTGAATAAGCATCCGCTTTGATTACGACAATAACTTCGTCAGATGCTGTCATGATATTTTCTTCAAAATCGTCAAAAGCTGGTGATGTATCAAAAATGCAATAATCAAATCCAATCTTCTCAACTTCTTCACAGAGGTCTGCAAAAATGAAAGGTTCTTTTGATGCCTCGCTCGCACGATAGGTTTTTAATGAGCGACTTCCTTTTCTGTCGATTGAGTTTGTTGGAATAATAAAAAGATTCTCGACCGAAGTTTTTGTAACAACATGATCGATTGTTACATCACCGTAAAGTGTTTCTGCAAGGTCATGGTCGAAAGATTCAAGTAAAGTACCTGTGGAGTTTCCCTGTGGGTCAGCGTCAATTAACAGAACTTTTTTTCCTTGATTTGCGAGTTCGGCTGCAAGTGACAAACTGATTGTTGTTTTTCCTACTCCACCCTTCTGAATGGCAACTGCGATTTTTTTCATTTTTTTTCCACCTCAAAAAAATACTTTTTGTGTATCTATATATATCTAAGCATATATTTTAGAAAAATGCAAATGTTTTTTCTAAGTTTTCTAAATTTTCTAAAAAAATATTTTAGAAACTTTAGAAATAGTCTAAACAATATTATTATATAAAAGATTGGAAGATTTATAAACATTCTAATATTATTGTTTAGAAAGATTAGATATTTTCTAAACAATTAAAACACGCACGAGGATTGCCGTAGACGCATTCGTTTTAAAATTTTGAGTAATTATATGTCCGAGGCGTTTTGAAGCGATTCTGGGGCTTTTTTGTGAAATTTTAAAAATCGGTATTTTCCCAAAATTTTCGGTATTTTTGGTTTTGAAATCGGTAAAAGTTTTTTAAAACTGGATATTATCTTTTTTCTCTACTTACTAACCTTTTATATGCACGGGGCGGAAACGACGGTTGGTAAAGGCTGTCGGTCAGTTTTTCATCTGGGCAGGTCATCAGTATCGGCAGTCTTTATTTGCGAACTTCTGTCTTTCCGTCCTGTGTATTTTTTGAAGTGGAGAAAACAAATTGGTTATCACGATTTCCAGTATCAAGGGCGGTGTTGGAAAATCATCAACGGTGATTCTGCTGGTGAACAATCTTGCGGCTCGCGGCTACAAAGTTCTTGTAATCGACATGGATTTGAACAACACAGTGACGATTTATTACACAATCGGTCTTCCGAATGAGCAGGAGCTTTGGGAACGGAAAAATATTGTGATTTCTCTTGTTCAGAATAAAGCTTCTGAAAATACCGTTCATTCAAGAATCAAAAATGTTGATGTGATTCCGTCTTCGTTGAATCTTTGTGACATGAGAAGCATGGACTATCACAATCTTCTGAAAGTCATTCAGCCTTTGTTCAAAGAATATGACTACATCGTGATTGATACTTCTCCGACTTTTGACAATCTTGTGAAGTCTGCGATTCATGCGGCTGATGTAATAATCAGTCCTGCCGAAGCTACGGAATACAACTGCAACATGACGCTTTACCTTATGACAAAAATCAGGGAAGAGCATCCTGAAAAAATCAAAAAGACATACATTCTCTTCAACCGCTGGATTGAGCATTATGAAAAATGGGAGAACAACCTGCAAAGTCAGGTTGAGCGGATGTTCAGAAAGAATTTCGCAAATATTTTGTCTGTAAAAATCCCGCAGTCCGGCTCGTTTAACAAATACACTCATTTTGATGAAAACTCCGGGTTGACGACAGAAACGCTAATGCCGGGCGAATGGTGAAAGCCGTTAATTCTCTTGTGGATATGATTACCGGAAAAGAACAGTTCGTGGAGTCGTTCTGATGAAAACACTGAATTTTCTTTCTGCTGGGGACAATGCGCCTCTGGCAGACGGTGGGCTTCAGTTCTCAAGAAGTATGCTTGCGGAAAAAATCGAAAAACACGATTTCTTCGAGAGGCTTTTCAAGATTGATGAAGGCGTTCTGGAGCGGATAGTGGCTTCCATGAGGAAAAACGGCTTTGACAACTCTCAGCCGCTTCATATCTGGCATACGGCTGACAAAAATGGAACGGAGCATTGGTATCTGATTGACGGCTACACTCGATTTACGGCTTGCAAAAAAGCGTGCATAACTCGGATTTCTGTAACTGTGCATGAAGATTTTATTGGTTTTAATGAGGCCTACAAATATGTGCTTTCGCTGCAAGTGAACAGACGTAACCTTACCAGCGATGAGCTTATGAAGAATGTCGCGATTATGCTTGGTTCTGATGAAGTGAGGAACTTTGAGGGCGATAAAGCTCAGATGATTGCAGAGACTCTTGGAGTTTCAAAGAGAACGGCACAGAGGGCAATTTCCCTTGAAAGGAATGCGGATGATGATCTTCTTGAATCCGTTGAGAAAGGTGTGCTTTCTGTGAATCAGGCATACAACAAAATGCAGGGTGAGCGGACGGACTCTGACAAACGAACGGTGAAGAAATCTGTGATTTCAGAAAAAGAGACTAAAAAGGAGAGGTCTTACAAATATACGGAAACAGAGCTTCTGAAAATCATTCATATTGCGATTGAAAAAGCGAATGAAGGTCTTTCGGAAGCTGAAATCATAGAAAAAATAAAAAAAATAAACGAGGTAAATGAAAATGGAATTTAAGTCAGATGTTTCGGATATGCTTTCTGATTTTGCGGTTCTGATTGAAAGGCAGGTGACCGGGTATGAGCGTAAAGAACTTCTAGAGATGATTATGTTTCTTGGCACTGACGCAAGAGGGAATCTGCCTGATTTGTTTCTGGGCGAGGATATGAAAACTGTTTATTTCAAGTTCTCAAACGGTGTGAAGGAAAAAATCACCCCGGATAATCTGAAAACCTGCATGGATTACATTATGTTTCTGAAGCATGGCATTGTGGATTCTGACAATGCCGAGAGGAGCGCGTAATGGAAACGCTTCATGGAATTTATGTGTTTACTCCTGGTGACAGGCTTACTCTTCGTGAGATGAATAACTCAAAATCATTTCTTGTTGTGGCTGTTAGGCAGATAAAGGACAGCGACTGTTGTTTCGGGTGCTGCTTTTATATGAAGTGCCGTGAGTATCCAGGAAACAGTCCGTTTGCTCAAGCTTGTTACAGCACGATTTTTAGAAAAGTTGATGAAGATAAAAATCAAAGCGTATTTAAGGGGAACAAATATGAATGCCGATAACATTCCCGACTCAAATTATATTCACATTGAACGATGGATGTACAAGATGGACTTGAATCTGAGCGAAATTGCGATTCTGGCTTGTATTCATGGATTTTGTCAGGACGGAGAATCTTTCTTCAAAGGTTCTGTCGAATATCTGCAAGTCTGGAGCAATTCCGGGCGTTCTACCGTATTTACGGCTTTGAAAAAACTCGTGGAAAGAAAGCTCGTAGTCAAGCAGATTCTGTCTGTGAACGGAAAACTGTACCCGGTTTATTACACGGTAAGAAGCCGCAGGTTATATCAGGAAAATGCGGAGCGGAATAAGAAAGTAAAGTCCAGTTCAGTCAGTCAAAAAAATGGACTTGAGTCCGAAATTCAGACTGAAATAGTCCAGAAATTGGACGAAAGCAGTCCAGAATCTGGACCCAATAATATAGCATTACATGATTTAAAAAATGCAGCAGGGGAAGAAACAGACAGCTTGCTTGCGGCTCGCCTTAATTTTATTTCTCAAAAATTACAAAAGACTCTTGGTTGCGATCCGTACTCAAAGAAATTCCGACAGAAAGTGAATCTGCTTTTTGAATCAAAAGGTTTTGATGACGAGAGGGCAGGAGAATTTATTCAGTTTGTTGCTGATAAAACGAGAGCGAAAAATCCTGAGAGTATTCCAGCCCTTTTCCAGAGCCTTGTGTTTGCTGAGGATGTCGTAGCTGATTTTATCATGAAAACCTATGAGTCAAAAAAAGACGAGAATCAGGAATCTAACAGTTATGTTGAATGTCCGTGTTGTGGGGAGAAAAACAAGGCGAAGGCTTTTAACTGCAAAAAATGTGATTTTACATTTGCGGACAAAGCTGATTTTCTGAAATTATTTTCTTCGCCTTTTATGAATGAGATGGGGCGTATTTTCCGAAGGGAACTTTGGAAGGTCTCTGTCCGTATGAAAGGCATACTTTGTTATCTTTCCTGGCATTATACCTGGGTTTCTTTGATAGTGCTTGGACTTGTCGGCACGGTTTTGATTTTAATCTTCTGCAGTTGTTTTCGCTGGAATCATTATGACCCGTGGAACTGGAAGAAGAGGGCAGGAATCAGAATCGTGATGTTTTGGATCACTTTGAGTGTGGCTAGATTACTTTTGCGAGGGTATAAGTGAACAGAATTATTTTGCACGGAACAATCTGTAAGGATGCGGAAGTTTTTAGTGTCTACGGCGAGAACACGCCGTTGGTTTCTTTTGTCGTGAAAGATTACGGCAAGCCAGGTACTTTCAATGAAGAGCCTCTGACTATTCAGGTGCATTTCAAGAAAGATGTCGGGCTTCGCCTTGTGCCTGAGCTTGTGAAGGGCAGGGAAGTGAATCTCTACGGGAGCATTACTCAGAAAAATTATGTGACGACATCCAATGAGTTCAAATCAAAAATCTATATGATTGCGGACTACATTGAATTTGTTGGGAAGCATAAATCTTGTTTGGGGGAATGTGCATGAAAAGAATACCTGTGACAATCGGAATTTCTGCGGAGGATGTCGATTCATTCTCCCATATCCTTGAAATGGAAGATGAAGGAAGTTTTCTGAAATCATTTTCAGAAAGGATTTTACGAAGTGCGAAGAATTCTTCCATAAATATCCGCAAAACAGCGGATGAAGTTGATTCTTTCAATCCGTACTGCATGGAAAAAACAAGACTGGGCTAAAAGGGGGCAAGAATGGAAAGTTTCAAAAGATACCAGAATTTGAGAATCGTAACGACTGAAATGGAGATTGCGGACGGGGATTATATCCTTGATGGAATAACTGTTCGTATTAAAAAAGGATTTCTGAACGATTCGCTTGATGAGGACGGAAAAGTAATTCCCACTGTCGAAACTCATGACGGCAATCATATTGAGCACTGGAAAAACGGGGTTCTGCACTGTGAGTTTGAGCCGGCTGTCATTGACGTGCGTGACGGAAAGGAAGAATGGTGGCAAGACGGAAAGCAGGTCGAGCCTGTGTCGGTCGGAAGTTTGGAAAGGGTAGGGGAGTGATACAATTATGGAAGAAAATAATGATTTGGAAACGACAAGCGAAACTCCTTGTGAAAATCAGATGCTGTCTGACGAAGAAAGACGGGAAGAGCCGGAATTGAACAATTTATCTTTCAACTTTCAGACTGTACCGATGGATGAAAATTCTGAGACTTTGGAAGATAAGGTAACAAAAGTTCTAAAATCCATCGACACACTTTTGGAACGGACGGCAGACAGTGAGGATACTCACGCAATCTATGAGGATATGGTGAACTTCTATAATTCGTTTGATTCAAAAACGAAATTGCTCATTGAAAAACTTGATAAGGAAGTGTCATATACTCGGTTCATTGAAACTCAGATAAGTTCGAAAAGTATAGAGAAAGAATGCCTTATGCTCAAAAAGGCTCTTGTTGAGGAACGTGCGCTTATGGGCGTGAAACTTGATGAGATAAAATCAGCCTTTGAAGAAAAAATGGGTCAGATTGAAAGCGAGTCCAAATTGGTACAGGAAAAGCAAGTCGCAAGATTGGACGAGATGGCGAAGCTGATACAGAAATTTTCGGATATAGACGGAAAAATCACAGAGAAACTGGAAGGTTTCAGAAAGGACATGACAAAGGCTTCCAACAACGAGTTTAATATTTTCCAGACCCAGTGCAAGGAGAGTCTTGCTGCTGCCAATTCAGAATTTTCAACTGTAAAAAAGAATGTGATTGCCTTTCTCAAAAGCTGCGAGAAGCAGAATGATACGCTCATAAAGAAAATTCCAGAGCAGAAACGAAAATTCTGCTGGAAAGACTGCGTAATTTATGCGATGTCGGGATTGTGCATTGTAGGGATGATTGTTCAGATTTTTGTTTGAAATGTAGCTTGAAGCAAGGTCTGAATATGTGTGCTTATGTGTTTCCCTCACAGATAGTAAAGGAAGTTTCATCAATTTTTTTCCAAAGTGGAATAAAAAAAGTTTGAGAGAAACAAATTTTTTTACGAAAAAATCCGCAAGTTTTTCAAGATATATCGTGTACATCGCAGTTTTTCTCGAAGGTAGGCAGGTACACGGTGTATCACGAAGGATTTATGGCAAGGCGGGAAAGAATATTTGTATATCGTAATTTTTTTTAATTATAACTAGGAAGTTACAGGAAGTTATTGGAAATTATATTTTTTAGTAAAATTACCTATAATTTCATCTAATTCATTAATAAAATTGGAAATATCATCTTCTTTTTCGTTTTCATGAATATATCGGGTAAAACTGAAATAAATACGAAAATCATTTTTCTTTTTTCTATAAAATAAGTATGGCTGCTGTTGTATAATATCTATAGATAGTTTTACATACATCTCACGATTTCTTACAATAAGAATATCTTCATAATGGAGAAATTTTTTCAAGTCATATTTTATATAATATTTTTCTAATCTATCTATTTTTACTGAATAATAAGATTTTAAGTAATCATTTAAGTCATTTATAAATAAGTTTGGATCAAAATTTTCTTCCGTAATAGTATATTCTAAAGATTTATAAGTTAATGAATTACCACGATTTGCATAAGTCTGATTCAATAAATTAAAAAGAACAGTGATTAAAATAATTAATCTTTTATACATAATGTTTCCTCCCATCTTGAAGTATAGTAAAACTCTTTAGCTCTGTTCACTTGTGTTAAATATTGACTTAAACCATCAGGAATTTTTAGTATATATCCCTTATTCTTATTTATAGGTAACTCAGTAATATGATCAGCATTTTCATAAGGTTCATAATCCCATTTACTAAGAACATACCAAAGTAACTTTATATTATTACCTGAAATTCCTAAAATCTTTACTTGTAAATAAAATCTATGGTCAGCATTTTTTAATCTTTGATTGTTTTGCTCGGCAATTAAATTTCTATCTGGAGATTGTACATTGCCTTGAGTATTACTATCTCTGTTTGTAGGCTTTAATATACTACTATTATAATTCTTTCCCACATTTAGATTTTTCTTCTTAAAATCGTTAGTAATTATCTTTTTCAATTTACTTTCTGCATATTGTACAATTGCAGAAGTTGTATATACTTCAGAATTAATTATGTATGGATTATTTTTTTTAAATTGCTCAGCTTTTTTAGGTTTTAAATAAATATCCATTAAATCAGCTGCTTCTTTATATCCATATAAGCGACCACCAATTGGAATAAGTTTATAAATAAAAATAAGTGTATCTAATTCATCTTTTGATAATTGTTCACCGGCTTTTGCTTTTCTGTCAGCTTCATCAATGATTTCTTGACAGCAGCTTAAATGCATAGCTAAACTATCATTCTCATTATTTAGTTCATTAAATGCACCAAATATGCAACATGAAAAATATAGAAACCCAGGTGGAAACTTAAAACCTGGCTGTAATTGATTTATAGCTTCAGCAGTTACACCAGTTTTAGCACCTCTTATGAAGCCTGTAGCAAATTCTGTAAATTTTTCTAAATAACCACCATTTATAATAATTTTACTTGATTTATCTTTACTTTTAGAGCACTCTGGAGTTTTTATATCATCATTTTCATCTTTTTCGAATGAAACTTTCTTTAGAGGCGAAAAAGATGCTGATGAAGTTGAATCATGGCATTTGAGTTTATTTTTTGCAATAATAGATATCAAATCTGAAGTTTCGGCTGGAATAGTGATATTAGTATTATCTGGGAATATTCCATTAATGCAATTTTTATCTCTTAGTAACCATTTTGCAAGATTTATTTGAAATATCGGATAATCATCAATTTCAGAATCAGTGAAAATTAATTCACCATTAATATTTTTGTATTTATGCAATAATTGCCAAGAAGCTTCCCATACAGAACATCTTCCAGATAAATCTTTTGTATTAATTAATTTGGTATTGATACTTCTACTCATTGTCATTCTCCCAGGGCAAACGCATGTAAAATTTTTTTGTTTTAAATCTCTAAACAGCTATTTAAA
>JAUNWH010000032.1 GCA_030540405.1 Spirochaetales bacterium | reverse complement strand
ACTACGCTTTTCTCGTTTTTTCTAATTACTTAATCGTAACGACTCCTTAAAATAATAAAAACCAGAGAATATTTCAAAAGCATCTTTTATGTCATCCTCGGGCTCGACCCGAAAATCTAAAAAAACTATATATTACAATCATTTAGAGATTGCTAACCGAATTTCTTTCAGAAACATCGCAGTATCAAGTACGACAATGACATTTTTAACTTATTGAGTATTCTCCAACTCTTAACAATACACTTGGTATAAATTATATAACAAAATCTTCATCTGTCAACATTTTTTACAAGTACCCCCCCCCCGTCCAATATTTATTTTCCGAGATCAAGAACGCGACGGTTCAAGTCTTTGGGAGGATCTTCTATTATGCTCCAGTCAAAGTCAAGAATTCCGTGCGGAGGAAAAAGAGGTTTGGGCGCAGGAGGATTTTTTTTCAGATTTTCAGCAAGAATTTCTTCAAGAGTTTTTCCATTTTCAAGCGTCAAATAAGGCTCGCCGAATGCGCAGATTGTCGAAAAAACTGATTCTTGCGGAACTTGGATTCCATTTAAATCATTTGAAGATTTTATCTTTAAAACTGAATTAAAAGTGCAGTCAGCCGGAAATGAAGAAACTTTTTTTACACTGCGGATTTTTGTTCTGCGCCCTGTAACGCAAGTAAAAATTTGCCCGGCAACAGAAAGATGCTTTGGAACAGAATATTCAGTTCCTGCGTCGGAAAAAAAAGCCTTGGCGGAACTGTCGTATTCCATGTCGGTTTTCCAGTAGCGGATCTGGTAAACTGCGGAATCCGTGGCAAAATAAGACAAAAGCTCCTTGCTTGAAACTGGCGGGCTTATTAAAATTCCAGAAGCATTTCCTGAATCTTTCCAAAATCCAGCGTGCCCTGCTTCCCCGCTTTTCCTTATGACAAATTTCAGAAAAAGCTTGTCGCCGATTACAGCAACCGGAACATTGTAAATTTCTTTTCTATTCGGATATTTTATTTCAAGATTCCAGGCGCCAGAAGGAATTCCATTCGCATAAAGAAGTCCGCCGTCATTCTGCAAAATGCCGTTTCCGTCTGCCTGCGAAAAAAGCTCGTCGGAAAGCGGAACATATTTTATACTGATTTCCTGCGCCAGACTTTTTGAAGTTGTGTTATTTACGTCCCGCAGATTTTTTTCTGAATAAAGGCTGCTTTCTGCCGCACGGTCATCGTACCAAGTGTAAAAAGTTCTAAGCACAGCCTGGGGAATTGCACCACCGTCATCAGAAACGTATCCTGAGTCAAAGACAAAGTAGCGGCTGGAATTTTTCCACACGCCTTTTAAAAGCTGCGGAATTTCTTCATGTGAAAAAATTTTAACTGAGAAAAGCAAGAAAACAAATGCTAGAAATTTTCTTTTAAAGACCATTTTTCCCCGATAACGTCTCTTATTGAGTATCGGAAAATTTGACGCTCATCAAAAGATTTTTGAATGAGAGAATCAATTTCCATGGAATCGTAAATTTTCTTTGCTTCTTCTATAGTGGCTCTCAAAACAGGATGCTTTGGGCTGAACAAAACGCAGCAGTCTTCATACGGAAGAATTGAAGTTTCGTAAGTTCCTATGAAATTCGCCGTGTCCATGATTTCCTCTTTGTCCAAGCCAATCAGCGGACGAACCAAAGGCTTTTCTGCAAAGCTTTCTGTAACCGCAAGATTTTCAATTGTCTGGCTTGCAACCTGCCCAAGGCTTTCGCCTGTTATTATGCAGTCGCAGTTAATCCGCTCGGCAAGCATATTGGCGGCTTTCATCATGCAAAGGCGGAGCATCAATGTTGAATAGGCTTCCGGCGCTTTTTGCTTTATTTTCATCTGAACTTCTGTAAATGAAATCACGTTAAGATGAGTGTCGCTTCCGTATTGCGCGATGATTCTTGCAAGGTCCTGAACTTTTTGCTGGGCTTCCTCTGAAGTGTATGGATAAGAATGAAAATAAACGCATTCAACTTTCATTCCGCGGCGCATCATTCTGTAGCCTGCAACTGGACTGTCAATTCCGCCGGAAAGAAGCAAAAGACCTTTTCCGCTCACGCCGACTGGAAGACCGCGGCAAGTTTTTTTCTGGGCGCAGTAAACATAGCATTTTTCGCGCACTTCAATGTTTATGGAAACATCCGGCTTGTGGACATCAACGTCAAGAGTTCCGTCGTCAAAAAGAACTCCGGCAACTTCCGTGGCAATCTCGTAGGAATTAAGCGGAAAATCTTTGTCTTCACGGCGCGCTTCAATTTTAAAAGTTTTTGCTCCGTTTGACTTTGCAGCTTCTCCTTCTCTTCTAACGGCAATTTTTATAGCTTCAAGATTTTTTTCCACAGCCTGAACTTTTGCCCAGCCTGTAATTCCAATCAAATGGTCAAGCGCATATTCAACTGCGGCGCAAGAATTTTTTGTGCAGTAAACATAAAGACGCCCCGAAAGAAGTTTTACCTTTGCCTCTACAGTTTCCAAAGCAAGCCTGATATTGCACAAAAGCTGTTTTTCAAACACACGGATATTTCCGCCTTTAAGAGTAAGCTCGCCAAGTTTTCCAAGATAAGTTTCTGTATAAAAGTTTGTGTCAATTTCAGTTTTCATTTTTAAGCCGTTAAAGTCTTATTGTTACGCCAAAGTTAAAGAAAAGATTCAGTTTGTTTGTAAGCTGAGAAGCCCAGGCATCTTTAAAGCTGTCTACAATTTCTTCCGCTCTAGCTGAATCCAAATCGTATTTTTCTCCATTTTCTGATTCTTTGAATCCAATGATGTCGCCGGTTGTTCCGTCATCGTTTTCATAAACTGGAATTATGTTGTCGTTTCCGCCTGGGAACATCTGGTTTGCAACTCCGTAATTGTGAATGTATTCAAATGTGCAGCCGGCATTCAGGGAAACACGTGTTCCTTTTTTTGTGGGCTTAAAATCGTACTTTACATTCAACGAAGACTGAAGCGTAAACTGAACGTGCTTTTGATTCAGCCAGTTCATGGAATCCCATGCGGAAGAAACGTGGTTGCCGGAATTTGAATCGTTTGCGGCGAACATTGAATGAGTGTAAACAGAGCCGTCTGTGGAATAAACATCTTTGTCAGCGCAAAGATAAATCATGGCTTCTTCTGTGTCCAAAGTTTCGCAGACATTTCCGTGGCGCGAATAAGTTGTTCCCATTGACAAAGTGAGCCGCTTAAAAGGCTTTAAGTCAACGGAAAATTTTACAGCGTCCGAGTTCGGTTCATACTGCGAGCCAATCAAAACGCCCGCATTTGTGCAGTTCTGGTAGTTTATTGTTGAAGAAGAAATTGAAGCTAAACTGTCGCTGTCGTACTGCCAGTGGCTGTAAGTGTACGGAAGCACAAAAGTGTAGTTAAAGTCCAGCCTGTCAAGAAACGAATTTTCCGGAGTGTAGATAAGTCCAGTTTTTACCGCAAGCCTGTACTTTGAGTCGAAATTCAATTTAAAGAAATCTTCCGCCGGAAAGTCATCGCACATAACGTCTGTTTCCCACAAAACACCAGAAGCAGGCTTTATGTCGATTAAAAGTCCCATCGCAAGATTGTCGCTCGCTCCTCCAATTCCCTGGGCAACCATATAAGGAACTGGCAAAATATAAGAAAGGTCAAGGCGTTTTCCGTAGACCGCGCTTTCATAAAATGAAACTTTTAAAAAATCAAAAGGCTCATAGCCAATTGCATGAAACGCCATTATTTTATCTGGAGCTAAAGTTGAAAGGTCGCCGTCATAAGATGAAGTTGCGCCAATCATGGAAAGTTCCTGAACATAAGAAAGCTTGTCATGCAAATATGTGAGCGAAAGATTTCCTGAATGGTAGCTTGTGTCGTTAAGCGAAAGTCCTTCATTTATAAATGCTGAATATCCGCTTCTGTAAATTCCGCCCTGAACAAAAAGATTTTTGTAGCCGAGCGCAATAATGCTGTTCACGTCAAGATACATTTCGATTGGGCCGACTTCCGTGGCATCAAAAATAGAATCATGGAACGAATTTGAATACTGCGGCATAAAGTCTGTGTCGGTCGCATTTGAAACTGCAAAGCCCGCTCCGTATCCAATCGAAACAAAGTCGTTTTTAAATCCCAAGTCGCCTTTTATTGCAGGATAAAGCGCAAGCATTTTTGAAGTGCTGTAGGACTGCTTTTCGTCCTTTTCTTCCATTTCGCGCTTGATAAAAAAATCAGTTTCAAAAGTTATGTGGTAAGGCTTGCCGATTACGCGCTCATAAATTTCAGCTGCAATTTCCTTGTCTTTTTCGCAGCCGTTTTCAATCACTTCCTGAAGAATCGACTTTACATTTGCAAGCGGATAAGGACGGATTGGAGGCACATTTGAAACAAGCCCGCGGTTTTCCCAGATTAAAGCGTATTTATAAAATTCACCTGACGGGTCAACAGAAACTTGAGAAAAACAAAAAGCTCCAGCAAAAGCAAAAACAGCGGCAACAAAAAGTTTTCTTAACTTCATTAATATTTCCTTCAATTGATTGATTACAAAATTTTTATATTCGCGGCAAAAGCAACTTCAAATCCGTTTTCATTTCTGCCGCTTTCATTGTTGTAATTTACAACAAACGTATACGACGGCTGGAACACAAAAGTTATATTCTCTTTTGGGCTAAAAGTTCCGCGCAAAGAAACAACATTCACATATTCGTTAGTGCCGGACGGCGTAGAAGCCTTCTGGCGTTTTTTTGCATCATCTTGAGAAGCTGAATCCGGGAAAATCCAGTTCCTGCGGTTTTCTTCGCCTTCTTTGCTGTCGTCGATTACGTATTCATTTCCTTCGTGCCAGCCAAGATCTTTAAAAATCTTTCTGCCGGAATTTTTTCCGCACGCCTTTAAAAGATAAGATGCGCCAAAAGACCATTTTGCAGGCTTTTCGTACTCAATGCTAAGCTTGCCGGAAATTGTGTCCGGTCCAAAAGGAGTTCCAAGCCATTCATAAAAAACATATTTTGTGTCGCCAAGATTTTCGCGGTAGTTGCGAACCATGCTCCAGTCCGGGCTTTCCTTTATGTACATATAAGCGTCTGTGTAAGTTCCTTCAAGCCAAAAGTGAAAATATCCGTCGCTAAAAGGAACAAAAGATTCAATTCCGCCCTGAAAAGCAAGTCCGTTTGGCGTTGTGTCGTCTTTAAAGTTTGAAGTTTCGTATGCAGTCTGGAACTGCGTCATTGCAAATTCGCCGTAAAGCCTCAAAAATTTTACAGGCGTGTACGCAAGCTTTAAAGCAAGATAATCGCAAGTGTTGCTTTCGTTGCTTCCGTAGTCGCGCCAAGCCGCAAATCCGTGGTAAATTGTCCAAGGATTCAAATAGCGAAGCTCCATCGGCGCAAAGACAAGCAAAGATTCCCTTGCTGTAAACTGAAGTTTCTTAAAAAAGCGGAAATTGATTTCATGCGAGTAAAGATATTTGTCCACGTTGAACTGATCGACATTCATGGAATATCTGAAATTCGGCGTGCAAAAACCAAGCTCCATATAGCTAGAGCCTGTAAAATATCTGCTTTGCACAATGCTTCCGGTCAGCGAGCGAGTAAAGTCAGAAGCTCCTCTTCCAATCTGAAAAGTCAAACCCGCGTTTTCTGTAAAATTATGGCTTGTGCTGAAATATCCTGTGTCTGGAAAATTTATGTCGATTTCATCTGCGGAAAGAGGCACGCTCAAAAAATTGTCGTTGTCTTCTTTTGTATTTTTGTTCAGCGCGAGTTTTCCTTCAAACATCATTGTAAAATAATCCGCGCCTTCAATCTTTACAGGAACATAAATAAAGTCGCCTTTGTCGTAGCGTCCGTAATTCCATTCCAAATCGTCGTTCTGCTTGTAATATCCTTCCAAATTAAGTTCAAGCTCAAAGCCAAGTTTTATTAAATCCGGCCCGAAGTGAAAAGATTCCTGCGAGCAATATTTTTTTATTCTGTCATATTGAATTTTTCCTGCGGAACTTAAAGAGCTGTATTCGGCTTCATCAAGAAAGAAAAGAATTTCGCCAACACTTAAAGGAGAACGGTCGGTAAAATCAAGCCTGCCCTGCTCTATCGCAACAGCGGCAAGAGCGTCATAAATCCAGTGTCCGCTTTTTACAAGTTCATTTTTTCCGCGCGCAAAAGAAAAAAAAGGCACGGAAAGCAAAACAATCCAAAGAAACTTTTTTAATGAACTTAAAATTTTCATAGAAGACAATTTTACTTGATTCTTGCAGAAAGTACAAGTATAGAGTAAAATCGTCAGAATATGAAAATCGCGATGTTTACGGACGCTTATTTTCCTCGCATAAATGGAGTTACAGTTTCAGTTCACTCTTTTGCGGAAGGACTTTGCAATCTTGGGCACGAAGTCTGCGTTGTCTGCCTTGAATATACGGAAGAGCAGCAAAAAAGCTCTTTCTTTGATGAAAAATCGAATGACGAAAAGTCGCCGTTTAAAATCTTAAGAATTCCGTCCGCCGCGATTGCGTTTTCAAAAGAAGACAGAATGATGCGGCTGGACAAATGGCATCTCGTAAAAAAATTCATGGACGAATTTCAGCCTGACGTAATCCACATAAATTCAGAATGGACGGTCGGATATTTCGGCGCAATTTACTGCCGCCACCGCCACGTTCCTTTTGTGTTCACGTTCCACACGCTTTGGGAAGACTACCTTGCAAACTATATAATCTTTGTTCCCGCAAGCGGACTGAAAAAAATCGGAATGGAAGTTGTGCGCTTTTATTTGAAACGAGCCGACGTGATTATCGCTCCGACAAAACGGATTGCAGAAGTTGTGGAAAGGTACGGAATAAAGCGGCAGGTAAACATTCTTCCGACGGGAATTCCAGACAACAAGCTTGAATATGACGAAAAAAAGTCAGAGGCGGTTTACGCGACGCTTTTCAGGAAATTTCCAGAATTAAAAGAAAGAAAAATTATTCTTTTTGTGGGACGGATTGTAAAGGAAAAAAATCTTCCGTTTCTTTTTGATGTCTTGGAAAAAGTTCAGGAATCCCAGCCGGACACCGCGCTTTTGTTCGTGGGCGGCGGACCGTTTTTGAGCGAGCTGCAAGAATCCGTAAAATCGCGCGGACTTGAAAAATCAGTTTTCTTTACAGGATATATCGACGGAAACGACCTAATTTACTTTTACAGGCTGGCTTCAGTCTTTACTTTTCCGAGCAAAACAGAAACTCAGGGTCTTGTTACGGTTGAAGCGATGCTTTCCGGGCTGCCTGTTGTAGCAATCGGGGAAATGGGAACAGTAGACGTGATGCAGGGAGACAACGGCGGCTTTATGGTAAAAGACGATGTGGAAGAATTCTCAAAAAAGACACTGGAGCTTCTGCAGAACGAATCCCTTCACAAGGAAAAATCAGAGCAAGCCTTGGAATGGGGAAACAAATGGAAAATTTCTTCTCTTACGCCCAAGCTGACCGAATGCTACCAAAAAGCAATCGACATCTGCAAAGAAAGGGAAAGCAAGTGACGGCGGAAGAAAAAAGCAAAGTCTACAATTTTCTAAAAACAGCCTCTTCTTGGAGCTACGGTTATCCGTCGCCGGATTTTAAGGAAACTCCAGAATTTGAAGACGACATAGAAATTCCAGAAGAGCAAGAGGAAATAAAAGCGCAAGAGCCAGTTCAAGCACAGCCGCAAATTTCAAAGATTCCTACAGAGCAAAATTCAGCTGAAAAAGTTCCGGCACAAGGCGTAACGCTCGAATCAATTGCAGCAAAAATTGCTTTGTGCAAAAACTGCGTTCTATGCAAGGCAAGAACAAACACAGTTCCGGGCGAAGGCGTTGAAAATCCTTACGTAATGGTAATAGGCGAAGGGCCTGGCGAAGACGAAGATAAAACAGGACGACCTTTTGTTGGAAAAGCCGGTCAGCTTCTTGACAAAATGCTTGCAGCAATTTCTCTTGGGCGCACAGCAAACTGCTACATTGCAAACATTGTAAAATGCCGCCCGCCAATGAACAGAACACCAATGCCAGACGAAGCCCATGCCTGCTCAGGCTATCTTCAGGCGCAGATTCATATTTTAAAGCCAAAGTACATTCTTGCAATGGGACGCACGGCAGTTCAGAATCTTTTGGACACACAGCAGGGAATAAATTCTCTCCGCGGAAAATGGCTTGAATACAGCCTAGGCGAAACAAAAATACCACTGCTTGCAACTTACCATCCAAGCGCGCTTTTACGCAACGAAAGCCTCAAGCGTCCTGCCTGGGAAGACTTAAAAGTTTTTAAATCCCGCATCTTAAAAGAAATCCCGAACTACGCGGAAAGATTCTATGCAGAATGAGCAAACCAGCTCGGATTCAGCGTACATCGATGTAATCCTAAACGTTCCGCTGAACCAGACTTTCACCTACAAAATCCCGGAAGGCACACAGAACATTGAAAATCCGTTCGGGCTGCGTGTTGAAGTAAAATTCGGAAACAGAAAAACTTCAGGCTTTGTAGCCGCCGTCCACAAAACTCTGCCGCAAAACTGCGCCGTTTCAAAAGAAAAAATCCGCACAGCGCTCCGCTACATAGACCAGACTCCGCTTTTGACAAAAGAGCTTTTGGAGCTTGCGGAATTTATGAGCGGCTACTACATCGCGTCAATCGGGGAATGCGTGTTTGCAATGATTCCTTCAGGCAAGCGCGAAACAGAAATTCCGGGACTCTCTTTTTCCGAAGATGAATCTGGATTTGAAAGAAAAGAGCTGAGCGAAGAGCAGAAAAAAGCAGTAAACGGAATTCTTTCTTCAACTGAAAAATTCCACTATCTTTACGGAACAACAGGAAGCGGCAAAACAGAAGTTTTTTTAAGTGCGGCGGAAAAAATCATGGAATCAGGAAAAGGCGTAATTTATCTTGTGCCGGAAATCGGACTTACGCCGCAAGTTGTAAAAGCCGTACAAAAAAGATTCGGAAGCACAGTCGCAGTTCTTCATTCCGCGCTCACGCAAAGCCAGCGTCTCGGAGAATGGAAGCGCATTTTAAGCCGGGAAGCCCGCATTGTCGTAGGAGCAAGAAGCGCAGTTTTTGCCCCGATCCCGCAGCTCGGACTTATAATAATTGACGAGGAGCACGACTCTTCATACAAATCAGGCTCTTCTCCTCGCTACCATGCAAGGCAGATTGCAATGCTTAGGTGCAAAAAAAATTCCATTCCGCTTGTAATGGGAAGCGCGACTCCTTCTGTTGAATCCTGGCACTCAATGCAAAACGGAACAATAATCAAGCACACGCTCACAAAAAGACTTGCAGGAGGCGAAAAGCCGCAAATCAGCTGCGTAAACCTAAGCCTTGAAGCCGACAAGGAAAGCTGCATTTCAAAGCCGCTTCAAAATGAAATCCAGTCAGCCCTTTCAGAAAAAAAACAGACGATTCTGTTCCTGAACCGAAGAGGATTCACGCATTTTTTTAGATGCTCAAGCTGCGGATATGAATTAAAGTGCAAAAACTGCTCTGTTTCCATGACATATCACAAAAGCGAAAACCGACTAAGATGCCACTACTGCGGATATTCACTTCCGCCGCCACAGCAATGCCCAAAATGCGGCTCGCTTGACATAGGATATTCAGGATTCGGAACAGAATACATAGAGGCAGAAATAAAGGCAAAGTTTCCTAACGCAAAAGTCGTGCGCATAGACACAGACTCGCTGCATCACAAGGGAGAACTTCAGGAAAAGCTTGACTCATTCAGAAAAGGTGAATACGACATTCTTCTTGGAACGCAGATGGTCGCAAAAGGCCTGAATTTTCCGAACCTAAAGCTTGCAGGAGTTGTTCTTGCAGACACAGCTCTCCATTTGCCGGATTTTCGTGCGCAGGAAAAGACATTCGCCCTTATAACTCAAGTTGCAGGAAGAGCCGGAAGGTTTTTCCCCGGAGGAAAGGTTATCGTGCAAAGCTACAGCCCGGACCGCGACGCAATAAACTACGCCGTAAAAGGACTTACAAAAGAATTCTATAAGAATGAGCTTGAAGCGCGCCAAATTCTTAACTTTCCGCCATATTCACGGCTTTTGCGCCTTGTGTTCCGCTCGCAGAAACCAGACGCAGCCCAGAATGCAGCCCAAAGCGCGTACAACATCCTGTGCAAGTGCCGTCCGCAGGGAGTTGATATTCTTGGACCTGCAGAATGCCCGCTTGAAATGGTAAACGGAAGCCACCGCCATCAGATTCTTCTGCGCGCAAAGCAAATTCGCCCGCTTCAGGAAATGGCGAAAACGCTCGTGTGGGGGTTCAAGCCGCCAAAAGATGTCTACATAGAAACAGACACAGATCCCGTAAGCCTTCTCTAAGAAAACATTCGGCAGTCTGCCGAAAGCACGCTAGAGTAAAAACAATGTTCGGCGCACCGCCGAAGCCCTACTGGAACAAAAAAAAGCCGCCAGATTAGCAATTTACGCTAAAATGACGGCTCTTTTAGAAGGTCGAATTTTATATTTTTTACTGTCATTATCGGGCTTGACCCGATAATCTATTGAAAATTGACAGCAGATTCCCGTGTCCTAGCACGGGAATAACATCCAAGTAACTATTTTTACAAAAACTCGAAACAAAGCCTATAAATTTTTGTCCGGCTTAGAATTCCTGTTTAACCTTGTCCACGTCTACACCGGCATCCTTTTCACGGATTTCTACACGGCGGATTTTTCCGCTGATTGTCTTTGGAAGCTCGTGCACAAACTCAATTATTCTAGGGCACTTGAAAAGCGCAGTTTCATGCTTTACAAAGTCAAAAAGCTCATGCTCAAGTTCTTCGGAAGCCTCGTATCCCGGAGAAAGAACGATTGTGGCCTTTACAGCCTGTCCTCTTTTTTCGTCAGGAACACCTGTAACAGCGCATTCCATTACAGCCGGGTGCTGCTGAAGAACAGACTCAACTTCAAACGGACTGATTCTGAATCCAGAAGACTTGATAATGTCATCTTTTCTTCCAACAAACCAAACGTAGCCGTCCTCATCCATGTAGACAGTGTCTCCTGTGTGGTAAACGCCTCCGTCAAAAGCGTTCGCGGTAAGGGCAACATCGCGGTAATATCCAGAAAGAAGTCCGAACGGATGGCCTTTGTCCAAGTGGATTACAAGCTCGCCTACTTCTCCTGCAGGAACAGGTTTTCCGCTTGCATTTACAACAGAAACGTCATAAACAGGAGACGGGCGTCCCATTGAGCCTGGACGGACTACAGCGTCAAGAAAATTTCCGCAGATAATCGTGGATTCAGTCTGGCCGTAGCCTTCGTAGATTTTCTTTCCAGTCTGCTCAATAAACTTGTTGTAAACTTCGCCGTTAAGAGCTTCTCCCGCAGTTGCAAAGCGCACTACGCTGCTGATGTCGTACTTTGAAAGATCCTGCCTGATAAGATAGCGATAAACAGTTGGAGGCGCGCAGAAAGTTGTAATTCCGTACTTTGCAATTTTCTGGAGCATCTTGTCCGGCTTGAAGCTGTGCATATCGTAGACGAATACCGCACTTCCGCAGATCCACTGGCCGTAGAGTTTGCCCCAGACAGCTTTTCCCCATCCGGTTTCAGAAACAGCAAGGTGAAGCCCGTTGTCCTGAACGCCGTGCCAGTATTTCGCAGTTATAAGATGTCCGATCGGATAAAGGTAATTGTGCAGAACCATTTTTGGATAGCCTGAAGTTCCTGACGTAAAGTAAAGAAGCATCGGATCTTCGCTATGGACGGCGGCATCTCCTACCGGGCGCGGAAATTCCGGAACGCATTTGTCAACTTCAGCATGGAAGTCAATCCAGCCTTCGCGTGAAGGTCCTACAGTAACAAGTTTTTTTACGGTCGGGGAATTCGGAAGAGCCTTTTCAATTTCAGACTGAACAGCCGGATTGTCATAGGAAATAATCATCTTGATTTCAGCGGCATTTGTGCGGTACTCGATGTCTTTTTGAAGCAGCTGGTCTGTAGCCGGAACTGCAATAGCTCCGATTCTATGAAGCGCCATCATTACCCACCACCATTCGTAGCGGCGGCGCAAAATCATCATAACGGCATCGCCTTTTTTTATTCCCTGGGAAGCAAGAAAATATGCAGTCCGCTTTGAATCAGCTGAAATCTGCTCAAATGTCCAAGTATGTTCTTCACCGTCGTCATCGCACCACACAAGGGCTCTTTTTCCCGGCTCTGTAACAGTGTAGCGGTCTACAATGTCATAAGCAAAATTGAAATTTTCTGGAGCCTTCAGGCGGCAATGCGCCTTCAAGTCCTCGTAGGAAGTAAACTCTCTGTCTTCAACTAAAAAATCATGATAAAGTGCCATATATTCCTCTTAAAAACAGTGTGGTTAAAAGTTTTTCTGACATTTTAATACAAAATGTCATTCATTTCAAGCGAAATACTTCCGCCTAAAATGAGCTTCAAATCACTATAGACTTAGACACCCGGACTTTCAGAAAGTTGCAAATATATAGAAAATTTTATATATTTACTGCATTATGTTTGACAAATTATTAACACTTATTTTCGGTTCGGCAAATGACCGCGCTGTAAAAGCACTTAAGCCTGTTGTTGCGCAGATTGAAGCTAGAGAAAGCTGGGCACAGGCATTTTCTGACGAGCAGTTTCCTGAACAGACAAAAATCCTGAAAGAGCGTCTTGCAAAGGGCGAGACGCTCGATGATATTCTTGTGGACGCATTCGCATTGGCAAGAGAAGCGGCAAAAAGGGTTCTTGGAGAGCGCGCTTATCCATGCCAGCTCATGGGTTCTCTTGTGCTTCATTCAGGCAGAATAACAGAAATGAAGACTGGTGAAGGTAAAACTCTCATGTGCGTTTGCGCCGCCTACTTGAATTCTCTTAGCGGAAAAGGCGTTCACATTGTTACAGTAAACGATTACCTTGCAGAGCGCGACAGCCAGTGGATGGGACGCATTTACAGATTCCTAGGTCAAAGTGTAGGCTGCATTTTAAGCAACATGGACAACGACGCAAGAAAAGCCGCTTACAACTGCGACCTGACTTACGGAACAAACAACGAGTTCGGATTTGACTATTTGCGCGACAATATGCAGATTGACGCTTCCCGCAAAGTTCAGCGCGGATTCAACTTCTGTATTGTGGACGAAATCGACTCCATTCTTATCGATGAAGCAAGAACTCCGCTTATTATTTCAGGACAAGGCGAAGACGACACTTTCAAATTCCACGAAGTTGACAAATACATTGGAATGTTCACGGAAGTCAAAAAAGATCCAAAGACAAACGATTACCCGGACGAAGTTGAAATGACTCCGGAACAGAGAGCAGCTCTCGAAGGCGACTACAAGCTGGACGAAAAAAGCAAGCGCGTTTCATTTACAGACAAGGGAATGAACAAAATCAACGACATTCTTCTTTCCCACAATCTTATTGAGCCGGGCACAACTGTTTTTGACGAGCAGAATTTTGAATTCGTTCATTATTTTACACAGGCATTGAGGGCTCACACGCTTTATCATCCTGATGTTGACTACGTTGTAAAAGACGGACAAGTTCAGATTGTTGACGAGTTTACAGGACGCATTCTTGAAGGCAGACGATACGGAGACGGACTTCATCAGGCAATAGAAGCAAAAGAGCATTTAAAGATTGCCCAGCGCAACAGAACACTTGCGACAATCACGTTCCAGAATTTCTTCAGAATGTACGACAAGCTTTCTGGAATGACAGGAACCGCCGCAACAGAAGCCGTGGAATTCGATAAAATCTACAATCTTGATGTTGTTGTAATTCCAACAAACAAGCCGGTTGCCCGCATTGATGAAGACGATGAAGTTTACTTGAACGAAAGCGACAAATGGATTGCAATTTCAAAAGAAGTTGAAGAAGCGCACAAGAAAGGCCAGCCAGTTTTAATCGGAACTGTTTCCGTAGAAAAATCAGAGCATCTTTCGGCAATTCTCACAAGAAAAGGAATCCGCCACGAAGTTCTTAACGCAAAAAACCATGCGCGTGAAGCTTTGATTATAGCTGAAGCCGGAGCAAAAGGAGCTGTAACAGTCGCAACAAACATGGCAGGACGCGGTACAGACATCAAGCTCGGCGGAAGTCCTGAAACCAGAGCAAGAAAAAAGGTTGGAACAGAAGCTTCTCAGAAGCAGTTTGACGAAGCTCTCAAAATTGAAAAAGAGCAATGGAAAAAAGACTACGAGGAAGTGAAAAATCTTGGCGGACTTTATGTAATCGGTTCTGAACGCCATGAAAGCCGCCGTATTGACAATCAGCTTCGCGGACGTTCTGGACGTCAGGGAGATCCTGGAAGAAGCAAATTCTACATTTCAATGGACGATGATCTTATGAGGCTGTTTGGCGGCGAAAAGATGAAAGCAATTATGAGCAGAATCGGCATGCAGCCAGGCGAGCCAATAAACCACCCGATGCTTAACCGCTCAATCGAAAAAGCTCAGAAAAAAGTAGAAGAAAGAAACTTCGAAATAAGAAAAAATCTTCTTGACTACGACGATGTTTTGAATCAGCAGAGAAAATTTATTTACGACCAGCGCGATGAGATTCTTGTGGACGAAGACTTGAGCGGCAGAGTCATGAACAATGCAAAAGAAACTGTCTCTGAAATTTTCGAAGAATTTAAGCATGAAAGAAATCCATCACAAAGCGCGCTTGCAGATAAAATCTACAACACATTCGGCCAGCAGCTTTCTTATGATCAGCTTACAGAAGAAGGAGTTGATGCTGCGCTTCAAAATGACTTAACACAAAAGGAAATGCTTGCCGGAAAGCAAAGCCTGAATATGTTTATCCGCTATCAGTACATTCAGATGATTGACAAAAAATGGCTTGATCAGCTTGAATTCCTTGACGGATTAAGAGAAGCCGTTCACTTGCGTTCTTACGGAAGCAAAAATCCGCTCACAGAATATAAAATTGACGGATTCAATCAGTTTGACGAAATGCTTGACAGCATAAGAGATTCTGTAACAAGCAGAGTTTTCAAAGTAAAAGTTCAAGTCGGCTCACAGCCTCAACGCCAGCAGCAGCCTCGCCAAATGAACGCCCAGCATCAGGAAGCGCAGTCAATGGCAAGAAGCGCGCAACAGGCAGCCCAGAATTCAGCAATGAAAAGCGGAAGACAAGGACAGAGCGTAACAGTAACTAGATCAGTTCCAAAAGTAGGCAGAAATGATCCATGTCCTTGCGGAAGCGGGAAAAAATACAAAAACTGCTGCGGAAGAAATTCCTAAGTAATATTCAATCTAAAAAAATGAAGGACTTGGTTCTGCAAAACAGCGCCAAGTCCTTTTTGTTTGTTTCAGAATAAAAAAGCTAGAGTATATAACGCTCCAAATTCTGGTTTTGAATTACGCCGTTCAGTTTTTCATCAACATACTTGCTGTCAATTGTTATTGTTTCACCTGAATGGCGGTCAGCATCAAAGCTCAATTCCTCAAGAACAGTTTCCATTATAGTGTGAAGACGGCGCGCACCTATATTTTCACTGTGAGAATTTACATCTTCTGCAATAAAACTCATGCGGTCAATAGCTTCGTCTGCAAACTTTAAAGTTACGCCTTCAGTGGCAAGAAGAGCTTCATACTGCTTTACAAGAGCATTTTTTGGCTCGGTAAGTATGCGTTTAAAATCTTCTTTTTTGAGCGGCTCCAATTCAACACGAAGAGGAAATCTGCCTTGAAGTTCAGGAATAAGATCGCTAGGGGCAGACACGCTGAATGCACCAGCTCCAATAAACAAAATATGAGTTGTGTTTACTACGCCCCATTTTGTATTCACGTCGCTTCCTTCAACAATAGGAAGAATGTCTCGCTGAACACCTTCCCTGCTGACTGCCTGACGATCGCCTTCGCCGCCATGAGTAGCAATCTTGTCTATTTCATCTATAAAAATAATTCCGCTTTGCTCTACTCTTTTTTTTGCCTCATCAGCAGCTTTGTCGCTGTCCGTATTCCGCTCAAGAGTGTCCGCCATAAGAATCTGCCGTGCTTCCCGAACAGTCACATTGCGTCGCTTTGACCTTCCGCCTGAAAGAAGCTCCTGAAGTCCGTTTATGCTTTCCTCAAGGTCTTCTGGATTGCTTGCTCCCATCATGTTCATGCTGAACGAAGGCTGACGGTGAACGGTTATTTCCACAACGCGGTCTTCAAGTTTTCCTTCACGGAGCATTGTCCTAAATTTTTCACGTGTAGAAGCCATGTCTTCGCTAGTTGAAGTTTCTTCTTCGTTTTCTTCCTGCGGCTCTTCCTGAACAGGATTTTCTTTTGGAATATCAACTTGAATCAAGCTTCCCTGAATTGGACTTGATTCTCCAAATATATTTCCAAGCACATGGACATCTCTTTTTGGTGAGGAATCCTTGCGCTTTTTCTTGCCAGAACTTCCAGGCAAAAGCAAATCAAGCAGCTGGTCTTCCACCATAGGAATGCATTTTTCACGCAGCTTTTCCTGCATTTCAGCCTTTACCATATTGTAGCCAACTGCCATAAGATCGCGGACCATGCTTTCAACATCACGGCCCACATAGCCAACTTCAGTGTATTTTGTGGCTTCCACTTTCAAGAACGGCGCTCCGCAAAGTTTTGCAAGACGGCGTGCAATTTCAGTTTTTCCGACTCCAGTTGGTCCCATCATCAAAATGTTCTTAGGCGCAACTTCGTCCCGGATTTCCTCTGGAAGCTTTATTCTGCGCTGGCGGTTTCGCAAAGCAACTGCGACAAACCGTTTCGCCTTTTGCTGCCCGATTATGTAATTATCAAGTTTTTCAACAATCTGCGCTGGAGTAAGTCCGTCTGGAATTCCTGCTGAATTCGACCGCGCCTTGATTTCTTCAGTCATATTAAAGCTCCTCAACTACAACATTTCTGTTAGTATAAATGCATATTTGTCCTGCGATTGCAAGCGACTTTTGGGCAATTTCTTTTGCGGAAAGCTGAGAAGATTCCATATAAGCCATTGCCGCCGCATAAGCATAATTTCCTCCAGAGCCGATTGCAAGAATATCGTTTTCAGGCTCGATGACATCTCCGCTTCCAGAAATCAAAAGAATTTTATTTGAATCAGCCACAAGCAAAAGCGCTTCAAGTTTGCTCATTGAGCGTTCTGTGCGCCAAAGTTTTGCAAGTTCAACTGCAGCTCTCGTAAGGTCTCCGTTAAATGTCTTTAGTTTTTCTTCAAACTTGTCAAAAAGAGTAAAAGCATCTGCGGTTGCTCCGGCAAATCCTGTAAGAACTTTTCCATCGTAAATGCGACGCACTTTTTTTGCATTGCCCTTCATCACTGTGTTTCCCATAGTAACTTGACCGTCTCCAGCCATGGCAACTTTTCCGTTTCTCCTTACAGCGATTACCGTGGTGCTGCGGATTTTATTTTCATTTTCCATAATTTGTATTCTCCTTAGCAGGCAGTTTTTAGTTTCAGTCTTTTTTTCCTGAATGCGGAAACGCCTGACTGTATACTTTTTTTAAACGTTCCAAAGTTACATGAGTATAACGCTGGGTTGTGCTTATGCTCGAATGCCCAAGAAGCTCCTGAACAATTCTTATGTCCGCGCCGGAATTAAGCATTCCCGTAGCAAATGTGTGCCTAAAAGCATGAGGCGAAACATGGCTGCCAGTTCCTTCAATTCCTGTGTAGCGGCTTACGATATACCAAATTCCATGAGCCGAAAGCGCAGTTCCTTTTTGACTTAAAAAAATTCTGCTTACTTCGCCAGCGCATCCTTTTTCAGCCTGCGGAAATCTTGCATTCCGTTCCTTTAAATAAAGCATAAGAGCATTTCTTGCGTCCTGCTCAAAATAAACACGGCGATCTTTTTTTCCTTTTCCAGTAACAACCGCGCTTCTAAAATCACTTGTAAAATCCTGAAACTTCAACGAAGCAAGCTCGCTCACACGGCATCCAGAAGAATACATCATTTCAAAAATCGCCTTGTCCCTTGATGCCCACAAAAGCTCTTTTTTTTCAGGCTGACGGCAAACATTGTCAATTTCAGTCTGAGACATAAAGCGCGGAAGTGTTTTTGGCTGACGAAGACATTTTAGCTCGTAAGAAACGTTTTTAGAAATATAACCAAATTTCTTTAAATATGCAAACAATCCTCTGACTGCGGAAATAATTCTATTTATAGAAGCCACTGAATATTTTCTGCGGCTCAATTCTCCAACAAAAAGCCTCAAGTCTTCCAGCGTAAGTTCTTCTGGCAATTTGCCGTTTCCAAAGAATTCGCAAAAATGAGCCAAATCCTGCCGGTAAGACAAAACTGTATTTTCTGACAAACCTCGGACGCTTCCAAGGTAAACCAAAAATTCTTCGGAGCATTCAAAGAGAGTTTCAGGCATTTTGGGATTCTTTTGACTCTTTATCAGCCTTGTTTGCCTTTGCAAATTCTCCAGCCGCTTCTGCTGCAACAGCCTCATCCGCAGAATGGAGATAGTCGCAGTCAGGATTTATGCAACTTTTATACGAGCCGTTTTTCTTGTCGTATTTTTCAACAAGGAACCAGCCGCACTTAGGGCAATAAACGTCAATTGGCTTAAAATGCGAAATAAATGTGCATTCAGGATAATTTGTGCATCCGTAGAATTCTTTTCCGCGGCCTTTTGTTTTTCTTGCGACAATATGCCCATCACAGCCTTTACGCGGACATTTTGCAAGCGGAACACTTTTTGTATTATGGCACTCAGGAAATCCAGAGCAAGCAAGAAAGTAACCGAAGCGTCCAAGTTTTTTTACCATTGGCTTTCCGCACTTCTCGCAAATTTCATCAGTAGGCTCATCAAGAGTTCCTTTTAAACTTTCCTGATTTTCCATGACTTCTTCGACACGATTTTTAAACGGTCCAAAGAAATCTGCAATCATATTGTTCCAGACAAGCTCATTCTGCTCCACTTTGTCAAGATCATTTTCAACTTCCGAAGTAAACTGCTCATTTATAACATCAGGAAATGATTCAACAAGAATCTTGCAGATAATTTTTCCAAGCATCGTTGGAACAAGCTGCTTGTTATTCCGAGTTACATAGTAGCGGTCAAGCAAAACTGAAATTATAGGCGCATAAGTTGACGGGCGGCCGATTCCTTTTTCCTCCAAAGTTTTTACCATTGAAGCGTCAGTGTAACGGGCCGGTCCTTGAGTAAAATGCTGCTCAGGATAAAATTTTCCGCTTGAAAGAATTTCACCAATCTTAAGTGAAGGAAGACTTCCCGTCACATCCTCTTTTGAAGAAAGAGTCTTTATAACATTATAAAAACCTTTGTGGCTTAGCTTGCTTGCACTCACACGGAACAAAGCGTCTCCAGCCTGAATGTCAACGCTGGTTGTTTTTGACTTTGCATTGTTCATCTGGCTCGAAACAAAACGTTCCCAAATAATTGAGTACAAACGAAGTTCTTCACGAGTCAAATATTCCTTTACACTGTCTGGAGTATACTTTACATAAGTTGGACGAATTGCTTCATGAGCATCCTGCGCGCTTTTTCCAACTGCATATTCAATTTTTTCAGCAGGAAGATCTTCGGGGAAATTTTTTCCAATCCACTCTCTTACATCGTTTATAGCAGTCTGGCTTATGCGGACAGAATCTGTACGCATATAGGTAATAAGTCCAACGCGAGTACTTCCAATCTGCACACCTTCATAAAGACGCTGGGCAATCTGCATTGTTTTTCTTGAAGTAAAGCTGAGCCTGTTTGCAGCTGCCTGCTGAAGCTTTGAAGTTGTAAAAGGCGGCTTAGGACGAACTGTTTTTTCAGTTTCCTTTATATCTAAAACTTTGCATTCGCTGTTTTGAATTTCCTTTATAATGTCATTAACTGCGTTTTCATTTTTCAGTTCAGGCTTTGTTCCTTTGTATTGGATAAGCTGAGCCGTAAATTTATTTTTTCCTTTTGCAAAATCCGCATCAAGAGACCAATATTCTTCAGGAATAAAATCTTCAACTTCTTTTTCACGTTCGCAAATAAGGCGCAACGCAACAGACTGAACACGGCCGGCGCTAAGTCCATTTTTTACTTTTTTCCAAAGAAGCGGGCTCAAATTGTAGCCAACAAGCCTGTCAAGAACACGGCGGGCTTTTTGCGCATTTACTTTTGCTTCGTCTATTTCACGCGGATTTTTTACAGATTCCTTTATCGCAACTGGAGTGATTTCGTTAAACACAATGCGCTGTATAGAAGCATCTGTTTTTTCCTTGAGCGCATTATTCAAATGCCAAGCAATCGCTTCACCTTCGCGGTCATTATCCGATGCAAGCAAAACACCAGAAGAATTCTTTGCATCTTTTTGCAGTTCCTTTAGAAGCTTTGCGCGCCCGCGGACAGTTATATATTCCGGCTGAAAATTATTGTTTACATCGATTGCGATGCGGCTTTTAGGCAAATCAATAAGATGTCCCATAGAAGCCTTTACCGTGTAGCCAGTTCCAAGATAATGCTCGATTGTCTTCGCTTTCGCAGGAGACTCAACAATAATCAGAGTGTTCTTTTTTGTCTCTTTTTTCGATGTTTTTTTAGCAGTTTTTTCAGCCATAATCCACCTGTCAGCATGAATCAAAAAATTCAAGCTGTCCTTTATTTTTACAGACTTTAAATCCCGGAGCATTTTTTCTGACCGCGACAAAATCCGCATAGTTTTCTATAACTGGAGCTCCTTCCTCAATAAATTTTTCAGAAGTACGGACATTTTTCTTTCCGCCGCATCCATTTTTTTCAGCCTCATTGCAGAATCCAGCCGAATGAAAAACAACATCGCGGTTGTAGTCAAGGGCAAAATCAGCAGTGATAAGAGCACCGCTTCCAGCAGGAGCATGAACAACTACAGTGCATGAAGACAATGCCGCCACAAGCCTGTTCCGCTGAACAAATCTCCAAGGCTCAGCAGGAATGCCGGGAACATACTCACTTGCAATAAATCCGCCGCTTTTTACAATCTGCTGGGCAAGGCTTCTATTTCCATACGGAACAACAGTATCTATTCCGCACGGAAGAATTGCCGCAGTTGACTGCAAAATTCCAGAGGCAAGAGCGCCTTTATGAGCAAAACTGTCAATTCCATTTGCAAGCCCAGAAACAACAGTCTGCCCACAAAAAGCAGCTTCCTTTGCAAAGGCAAAAGCCGCATGCGCAGTTTTTTCGCAAATGCGTCGTGTCCCCACAACAGAAACACATGGCTTTTTCAAGGCTTCTAAAGTTCCGCGGTAAAAAAATGCGTAAGGCGGATCTGGAATAGTTCTAAGCATGGCAGGAAATTCCGCTTCATAATAAAAAACAGAATTTATTCCTTTTGATTCTGCAAGGCTAAAACTTTTTTCAGCTAAAGCCCTGCACGCTTTTCCATTCCAAATTGCCCTTCCCAAACTTCTGCCTATAATAGTAGAAAGCTCTTCTATAGACAGTAACGCAAGATTATCCATGCTGTCAATATTTTTCTTTAAAAGAATTTTTTCTTTGGCAGAAAGGAATGTTATTGATGAAATTGCAATGTCTAAAATATTCACAAGAAAAAGATATAAAAATTTGTTATAAAATGCAAATTTTATTTATACTGAAGCTCAAGGCACTTCTTTTTGTTTTCCTGCGCAGCCTGAACTTTTTCTGCATTGGGTTTTAGCTCAATGATTTTATCGTAAAGTTCAATAGCTTTGTCAAACTGATACGTTAAATAATACGCGCCTGCAAGAGCAAACATCGCATTTGTATCTCTTGTTTGAACAGAAAGAAATTTTTCAAGATAAGGAATCGCCTTGTCGCCCTGCCCGAATTCAAAAACATAAAGAATTCCAAGCCCGTACAAAACACGGTAATAATTCGGGTCGATTTTCAGTGCCTGAAGATATGAACTTTCAGCAAGACGAAGATAATTCATTTTTTTTATCGCTTCATCTGACGAAGTTCCTTTCGCGTCAAAATCAAGGCTGGCATTAGCCATGTGGCCTGCACAGCTTCCTACATAATAATAAAGATTCGCATTGTCTGGATAATAAGACAAAGCCTTTTGGAAACACTCCAACGCTTTTCCGTACATCTGCTGGTCAATATAACGAGTTCCAAGAATTTTATACCAAATTCCAATCTGGCCTTCTGTAAGAGCCAAGTCCATTGCGCGGGCATCATATTTTTTTATAGCTTCTTCAAGTTCTTCTTTTGTCGTAGGATTTGAAACGCCTTCTTCAATTCGCTGCATCCGCTTTACAGAATTATAAGAAGGAGAACAGGAAATCGCCGCAAAAGAAATCAAAAGCGCAAACGAAATTTTGATAATTTTTTTCATACAAATCCTCCGTTGTTTTATTCAGTTTTATGTCCGGGGAAAAAATCCCTGTGGCTTTCTTCAAGCCTTGAATCGTCTATGTGCGTATAAATCTGCGTTGTGGACAAATCCGAATGTCCCAGAAGCTCCTGCACAGATCTTAAATCCGCCCCGCCCGAAAGCAAATGAGTTGCAAAGGAATGGCGCAAAGTGTGAACTTTCGCTTCAATTCCAGTTTTTTTTCCCATCAATTTGAAATTTTTCCAAATTCCTTTTCTTGAAATAGGATTCCCTTTAGAATTTACAAAAACTTCGGGAATAATTCTACTTCCCACAAATCCGGGACGAATTTCAAAAATCCATTTTTTAAGCCAAAACGCCGCATCCTCTCCAAACGGAACAAGCCGCTCCTTGCTGCCTTTTCCGCGCACAAGAATCAGACTTTCGTCAAAATGAACATTCGAAATCAAAAGTGAACAAGCCTCGCTTATCCGAAGTCCGCAGCTGTAAATAACTTCATACAATGCACGGTCTCTTATTCCAAGCGGCTTTTTCACATCGATTGAAGCCAAAAGGCTGTCAACTTGCTCAACTTCCAAAACTTTTGGCAAAGCTCTTGAAACTTTTGGCTTGCCAATTTCATGCGCAAAATTTTCAATCCAAATTTTTTTTCGGACTAAAAACGAACCAAAAATTCTAAGCGCAGACAAATCTTTTGCAAGAGTAATTTCTTTTCTTCCGGAAGTTTTTCTAAAAGCCGCATAATAAAGCAAAGTCTGAACTGAAACTTTTTCAAGCGGCGTTTCATTTTTTTCCAGATAATCAAGAAATTCCTGAACGCAAATCAAATAAGTTTCCGCCGTCAGTTTTCCGTGATTTTCCACAAAAAGAAGATCACTGTAAAATTCCTGAAGCAGAGATTTTCTTTCCATAAATCAAAGCTGCGTCAAATCTATGGAGCGCGAAAGTCCGTTCAGGCGTTTTCTATAAATTGCCGGCTGATTTATGTCGTTCGGATCAATTTTTATTCCTGCAGGAAGCTTGTGCCCGGAAAACGGTCTTTTTTCATCTGGAGAATTTTTTTCTTCAGGCTGATTTTCAACAAGAGAGACAGTTTCCCTCTCGCCAAGAGATTCCGCCGGAGCAAATGAAGTTTCATCATTTTCTTTTGAAGCGGAATTTTCAACTGAAGAATTTTTAAAATCAATAGAACTAAAATGCTCTGAAGTCTTTGCTGGCTTTGAGTCCGATTCAGTTTTTCCGCCCAAGGCACGGATGAACTCGCCATAGTCAGCAACAGAATCATCCTTTTCGTCTTCTTCCAAAGGAACGGAAGTTGCAAAGTCTTCATTACCGCTAAAATCGGTTGCAATTACAGTAACGGAAACTTCGTCGTCTTCCATTGCGGAATTTTCTGAAAGTCCAAAAATTATTTCCGCTTCTTTGCTTGCTGAATGCCTGATTAAATTCACAATATCCTGAGCTTCTTCCAAATCCAAATTTCCATTGCTCGTTATGTTAATGAGAATTTTTCTTGCGCCGTCAATCTGGCGGTTTTCAAGCAGTGGATTTGCAATTGCGCCTTCAACAGCTTCATTGACTCTGTTTTCGCCCTTTCCTTTTCCAACTCCAAGAATTGAATCGCCTGAACCGTACATTATTTTTCTTACATCGGCAAAATCAAGATTTATGTCACCAGGCTGAGTAATGAGTTCTGTAATTCCCTTTACACCAGCGCACAAAAGTCCGTCCGCAAATTTAAACTGCTCTCTAAAAGTCATGCGGTGGTCAACATTTTCAACGGCTTTAAAAATTAAATCATTCGGAAGAACAATCAGGCTATCTACATTCTGCCGGAGTTTTTCAAGTCCTTCCATAGCGTTGTCCATGCGGACTTTTCCTTCAAATTCAAAAGGAGTTGTAACAACAGCAATCGTAAGAATTCCAGCATTGTGAGAAAGCTCCGCAACAACAGGCGCAGAACCAGTTCCAGTTCCTCCGCCCATTCCTGCAGTTATTATAACCATGTTTGCGCCAGAAATAATTCTTGAAATACGCTCGGCATCTTCTTTTGCGGCATTTTCGCCAACAGCAGGATTTCCGCCCGCGCCAAGTCCGCCTGTTATTTTCTGCCCAATCGGAACTCTTAGCTGCGCAGTTGATTTATGCAAAGCCTGCTTATCTGTATTTAAAACAATAAACTGAACGCCGGAAACTCCGTCTTCAATCATGCGCTGAACCGCACTGGAACCGCCGCCGCCACAGCCAATAATTTTTATAACAGTAGGATTTATATCACCAAGCTCATCATCAAAATTTAACGGCTCGTCATTTGCAACATTTGAAACTGGCTGCAAAACAGAACCATTCAGCGGCGCATTCATTTTTTGAGAAGACGTATCTTCAACATTTGTAAATTCCATAATTTCCTCCCGACCCGCGCATTCTGTTTCTTAATCCCCATTAAAAGCAGAGCGCATCCAAAAATATTTTGTTTATCAGTTTATCTTTTTTAGCAAGTTTTTAAACCAGCTGGACTTTGAATTCGGCTTTTGTTTTTTTGAAACTTTGCGGGAAACTGCCGCAGAAGAATCATCATTTTTGTTCGCAAGAACCAGTCCAACAGCAGTTGCAAAATCCGCATTTCTATAAGAATCATCAGTTCCGCCAAAATCCGCGCAGCACCCGATTCTAACAGCCGTAGTCTTCCAAACTTCCTGCGCAAGAGTTTCAATTCCAGGCATAAGAGCGCCGCCGCCAGTAAGAACAATTGTTCCCCTAAGTTCCGTAAGACCAGAGCGTCTGACAACTTCCTTTTTTGCGGAAATAAGAATTTCTTCAACACGCGCCGTTATAATTTCACTTAAAGCGGCTTTGCTTGTAAGTTCAGGAGGAAGTCCTCCAACACCAGGAATTATAACTTCCTCATTTTCTTCGCCTTCGTTAAGCCAGCAAGTGCCGTATTTTATTTTTAATTCTTCAGCTACAGAAAAAGGAACGCCCATTACTTCAGAAATATCATTTGTAACTCGGTTTCCTCCAGCCGGAATTGAAGTTGTAAAAACCGGAGCATCTTTGTTCAGAACAATTACATCCGTAGAACCGCCGCCCAAATCAATCAGAATAGAGCCAAGGTCGCGCTCGTCTTCTCTCAAAGTTGCATAGGCAGCAGCCAAAGTTTTCAGCGTGATTCTTCTAAGCTGATATTCCGCGCGCATTATGCATTCATTTATATTCGCATAGGCTGAAGTTGAAACTTTTAAAAGCAAAGTTTTTACTTCAAGGCGCACACCTTTTATTCCAATCGGATTCGCATATTCGCGTCCGTCAACAAGATATTCCTGCGGAAGAATGTGAAGAAGAATTTCGTTCAGCGGAATTGAAACAGCCTGGGCACAATCCAATGCGCGGTTCTTTGCTTCCATTTTGATTTCAACTTCACGGTTGCCACCTTTAGGATCCGCACCGACAACGCCAGTGGAAGGAAGACTTGTAACTTGAGAGCCGCCAATCGAAGTATAAACTTCAACAACTGTTGTTCCTGCGCTGATTTCGGCAGATTCAATTGTTTCTTTTATTACATTTTTTGTTGCATCAATATTGACGATTATTCCGTTTCTAACTCCCTGAGACGGCTTTTTTGAAATTCCTATTATTTCAATTTCGTCATTTGCATTTACTTCTGCAATAACTGTCCTGATCCAGCAAGTGCCAATGTCAAGACCAACAATCGTCCGAGCCAAAATATTCCTCACTCAACGGCATCTGTATGAAAGCGAATCGTATCGCAAATCAACTTCCACAACATCCGGTTCAATAGAATTTACAACGTCAAGAACAACCATCATGTACTTCAGCGCGTCTTCAGTCAAAGAGCGGTCGGTAAGAACTCTGACCTTTGCCTGCGTAGGATAAAGAACAAGCTCGTAGTTTCCATACTCTTTAGGCACAACCTGAATTTCTGAAATTGCGGCAAAATATTTCTGAGGCAAACTTCTTATTGCTGAAATTTGCTCCATAAGCACACGGTACTTTGCTGGAAGCCTCATTCCTTCCTGAAGATTTTCAATCGGAAGACCTGAAATAAGAGGAATAGAACTGTCCTGCAAAATGGAATCTGACTGTATGCTGAATAGTACACAATTTTCGTCAATTTGAACAGACTTTGATGCGCCATTTACAGAAAGAATAGTTTTTGCAACAGGAGCTCTTTCTTTTACTGAAATAAAAATTTTATCTGGAAAACGCTTGTCAACGGAAACTCTTTCAATATAAGAAACGTTGCTCAAAATTGAAGCCGCACGGTCTGTGTCAAATCCTGTCCAAGACGAATTTGAAAGCGGTGCAAGTCGTTCCGCAATATCCTTTCGCGCAAAAGAATCCAAGCCTGAATAAATTATCGCCGGATGTCCAAAGCAAGGAAGAACAAAAGCATAGATAATTCCTTCAACAAAAAGAAAAAAGCCAAGCACAAAAACAACAATTTTGAGAACAATATATTTTTTTTCACTTGTTTTCTGGTCTGCTTTTTCAGAAGTTTTTACAGCTTCAAAAGAACCAAAAAATTCGTCAAAATCAGAAATCGCTGCATCACTCATATTCAACTACAACTCCCCCGATTGTTTCAATATTATCAAATTTATTTTTCAAAGTTTGCCCTGATTCTTTATCGGCATCGCAGTGGGAAGCGTTTATAATAAATCCGCACATGCAAAGCGTTATTATAAGAGACGAGCCTCCTGAAGAAAAAAACGGCAAAGGAATTCCAGTTGTAGGAGAGGCTCCGCAGACAACGGCGCAGTTAAAAATTGACTGGCAGAAAATGCAAAGCGTGCAACCAAACGAACCGTAAGCCGCAAACCTATCAAGACAATTAAGCGCAATCTTAAATCCACGGCAGGCAAAAACTATAAGCAAAATAAAATAAGACGTTACGCCAAAAAGTCCCATCATTGTAGCCCAGCCTGCAAAAATATAGTCAGTCTGAATTTCTGGAATCGAAGAAATTTTTTCAAGTCCGTCTCCAATTCCAGTTCCCCAAATTCCTCCTGCGCCAATCGCCCTTTCAGATGCTGAAGTTTGGTAGCCTGCCGTAAGCCTGAATTTTTCAGGAAAAAGATAAGCAAGAATTCTCATCAAGCGATATTCTTCCATGGAAACCAAAATCACTGCGGCGGGAATTGCAAGAATAGAAAACGGAATAAGCCATTTTAAAGACGCGCCAGACAAAATAAACATCGCCACACCAAGTGCAAAAACAAAAATTCCAGTAGACAAATTTCTCTGGCAAAAAATCACAACAACAAAAAGCAAAAGAGCAACAACAGGATAAATAAATTCCCTGGAGCTTTCCTCGTATTCAGAAGAATGGGCATCAAACATGTGCGCCAAGTACATTACAATTGCAAACTTTACAAATTCCGACGGCTGAAAAGAAAATAAATGCGGAATCACAATCCATCTTGAAGCGCCTTTTCTTTCACTTCCAATTCCAGGAAGAAACGCAAGAATGCAAAGAACAAAAGAAATAACGGCAAACATAAAAACAAATTTTCGGATTTTCTTTACCGGAACAACTGCAAAAAAAATCAACCCGGCAAAACCTACTACAGAAGAAACAATCTGCCTATTTAAAAAATAATTTTTATTTCCAAAGAACCGCTCGCCAACTCCAGGAGAACAAACGTAAAGCGTAAAAATTCCAAGTCCCCACAAAAGCAAAGTGCAGACAATAAAAACTGAATCGCTTTTTCTATAATTTGACACAGGACGGTCAGGAAAAAATCTGTACTCTCCCATAATCACTCGTCTCCGCCAAGCAAAATTTTTGAAATCCGCTCAAGTCCCATTCCCCTTGAACCTTTTATAAATACAATTGAATTTGAACTTCCGTGCAAAACATTTTTTATTTCCGAAGCAGCATTTTCCATTGCATCTTGAGAATTTCCTGAAATGAAAATAATATTTTTTTCAGAAGAATTTTTTGTCTTTTCAAAAGCGGATTTCATTTCTGTTCCAATAAAAATTACAAGGTCTGCGTCAGAATTTTCTGCAAGAACTCCAGTTTTTTCATGCGCGGATTTTGAATCAGAACCAAGCTCAAGCATATCGCCAAGAACAAAAATTTTTTTTGCGCCCGCCTCTTTTTTTACAGAGCCTATAAATTCAATAGCTTTTTCCATTGAATCAGGATTCGCATTGTAGCAGTCCTGCATAATAAAAAAATTTTTTCCATCAAGAATTTCAGAGCGTCCAGACAACGGCTTTAAACTTGAAATTCCATCTGAAATTTGCCGGGAAGAAAGTCCAAGCACTTGAGCAAGAGCAATTGCGCCCAAAGCATTTTTGTAGTTGTATTTTCCTGGAAGCGGCAAAACTGTTTCAATTTCGTCTATGCTGAATTTTGTTCCTTTCAATCCCAAATCGCAAATATATTTTACAGATTCAGTGTCGTTTCCGTAAAACACAACTTTTCCATCAATTTCATTTTTTAGGAAATCAGAAAAATCATCGTCAATCGGAATTACGCCAGTTCCAAATCCGCCGAAATAACTGAAAATTTTTGCTTTCTCTTTCGCAATGTTTTCACGGCTTCCAAGAATTCCAATGTGCGCTGTGCCTATATTTGTTACAATAGCAAACCGAGGTTTAAGCACAGAAGCGATTTCTCCAATTTCATTTTCACGGTTCATGCCCATTTCAAAAACTCCGCACTCATGCTCGGCTTTTATATTGAACACGGAAAGCGGAAGTCCTGTTTCGCTGTTTAAATTTCCTTTGTTAAAAACAACATTGTATTTTTGCGAAAGTATTGAAACTAGAATTTCCTTTGTTGTGGTTTTTCCGCTTGAGCCTGTAACGCCAATTTTTATAAGATGCGGAAATTTTTCCACATAACGGGCAGCAGCTTTCTGCAAACCTTCAAGAGTATTTTCTACAGCAATAAAAATCACAGAAGGATTTTTTTCATGAAGCTCAACAAAATAATTTCCGTTGTCTTCAAAATTTTTCATGCGGATAAAAACTGCGCTTGCACCTTTTTCTATTGCCTGCGGAATATAAGAATGCCCGTCCTGATTTTCACCAATGAGCGGAACAAAAAGAGTATTTTCTTCAACTAAGCGGCTGTCTGTCTGAACAGACTTTATGCAGAGCGGACCGTTTCCAAGAACGTGCACGCCATCAACAGCTTCAAGTATTTCTTCCAGCGACAAAAGCGAATCACTTTCTTTCATTTTTTCTCATCTCCACGCGCACAATTTCTTCAGTTTCAGCTTTTCTCATGCCTAAATCATTTTCAGCGATAGTTTCAATTCTATCCGAACTCGAAAGCACGCTTATATCCGTTATAAGTTTTTTATTTTCCTCTATAAGTTTTTCCTGTTTTTTTTCAAGTTCCGAAACTTCTTTTTTTAGCTCGCGGTATTTGCTTGACTGAATTCCATTTAAAATCAAAAGCCCAGGAATTCCCAAAGCAAACACAACAAGGCAAAAATTTTTCAGCAAAGTTTTTATTTTCATTACAAAGCCTCCACTCCATAAAGCCGAAGCTTGTCTGCATCCCGAAGTTTTCGCACAACACGGAGTTTTGCGCTTCTGGAAGGAGAATTCATTTTGATTTCTTCTTCGGAAGGCTCAATAGGTTTTCTTGTTAAAATTTCCGCGCATGGAGTTCCGCCGCAAACACATTCTGGAAATTCCGGCGGACAAACACATTGCTTTCCAAGATTGCGAAAATAATTTTTTACAATTCTGTCTTCAAGAGAATGAAATGTTATAACGCCCATTTTTCCGCCCAGAGCAAGAACATTGAACGCAGCGTGAATTGCTTCCGGCAGCCTTTTTAGCTCGCTGTTTACAAGAATCCTTAAAGCCTGAAACGTTCTTGTCGCAGGATGAATATTTCCGTATTTATATTTTGAAGGAACGGAATTGAAAATTATATCGGCAAGAGCTTTTGTTGAAACAATTTTCTGAGACCTTCTTGCAGAAACAATCGCGCTTGCAATCCGCCTTGAATATTTTTCATCTGAATAAAGATAAATCATATTTGCAAGCTCAGCTTCAGGCATTTCGTTGACGATGTCGGCGGCGCTTTCTTTTGTGTTCGGATTCAGCCGCATATCAAGCTCTTCATCATGACGAAATGAAAATCCTCTGCCGCTTTTTTCATAATGAAAAACACTGATTCCCAAATCGAACAAAATCAAGTCTGGCTTTCTTTCTTCGGAATAATTGCAGTAAAAATCGTTAAACCAGCCGTTATAAAACTTCATCCGCTCCCCGAATTCTGCAAGACGCTCTTTTGCCCTAGCCTGAATAACACAATCAGCATCAAGTCCAAGAATTTTTAAAGTTGGAAATTTTTTTAGAAAATTAAACGAATGTCCGCCCTCTCCCAAAGTGGAATCAATCATAAAAGCGTCTTTTTCAAACGGCTCGCCCATTGGAGAAAGAAATTCGAGACATTCATTTAGCAATACAGGAGTATGAACAATTTCCACTTTTTTCCAGCCTGATTTTTTGAGCGGCAAGGCTCACATCAAAATATCACCCATAGTTTCCGCAGCCTTAAGGAACGAATCTTCAGTTTCATCAAGATAAGCCCTGTACTTTTCAGAATCCCAAAGCTCCATGTACTTGTTGATTCCAAGAATCGTACACTCACCTTTAAGACCTGCGTAATCTCTAAGCGTCTGGGGAATAGAAAGACGGCCGGATTTATCAAAGTCCAATTTTTGCGCAGGCGCAATAAAGCGTCGCATAACAAGGCGTTTCTGATCATTGAACAAAGACGCCGAGTCCACAATTTTTTTATTAAGAGAAGTCCATTCATCAATGGAGAAAATCATAAGACAGCGGTCGAGCCCCTGAGTTACAACAAGACTTTCCTGCTGCAAAACAGAGCGCAACTTCGCCGGAAACTGAATTCTTCCTTTATCATCCAGCGTGTTGTTGTACTCGCCAAAAAGCATTTCCATGCCACTATCCACCACTTTACCCCACTATTTCCCACTTATTAAATATTTTATCAAAAAAAAACGTAATGTCAATGCAAAAACTCTCCGATAACCTGATTTTTATAGCTGAAAATTCATCTGGACTTTAAAACTGTATAGTTGAGAATCTTTTTTATATCTGCTAAAAATCCGCAGGCTGCAAGAAAATGATAAACACACTGAATGAAACAAGCCTTCACAAGTCGCTAAAAACGCTTTACAGAATCCAGTGCGACGGAAAATCGGAAGTAAAAGTCGGCGCGTACATTGCAGACATTCTTTGTCCTGACGGCGGAATCATAGAAATTCAAACTGGAACACTTGGAAAATTGCTCAAGAAAACCGAATTCTTTTTATCCGAAAAACGAAAAATAAAAATTGTCTATCCGCTTGCAACCATAAAATACATAGAAACAAAAGATGCCACTACAGGAAAAATCACAAGGCGGAAAAGCCCTTTAAAAAAGAACATATATTCAGTTTTCAAGGAAATAACAGCTCTTGTTCCCGTTCTGCTCAAAAAAAACTTCACGCTGGAAGTAATCGAAGCTGAAATAACAGAAGAGCGCGCAAAAACAGAAGAGCCAGTCCAGTCAAAAAACAAAAGGCGAAGATTTAAAAGAAACTGGCAAAAAACAGGAAAGCGGCTTGAGCAGACAGGAAAAATTTTTACTCTGCACGGAAAATCATCTTATAAGAAACTTCTTCCCAAAAATCTTCCAGCCACATTTACTTCAAAAGATTTTTTTGAGCTTTTAAAGAAAGATGTTCCGCTTATAAAAAGAAGCGATGCAAACCTTATGCTTTGGGTTCTTTCAAAAATAGAAATTATAAATACAGTTGGAAAAAAAGGAAACGCAAAAATTTATTCTATGCAGACAAAGTGCTGTGAAAATGCGTTATAGCTCCAGCAAGTGCGTCCGCGGCATGATCTGGACGAGGCGGCGACTTTAAATTCAACAGAAGCTGAACATACCGAGCAACTGTATCTTTATCTGCGCTTTTTGTTCCTGTAACTGCGCTTTTTATCTGATTCGGAGCATACATAAAAATGGGAATTGCCTGCTGAACAAGGCACAAACTCACAACGCCTTTTGCTTCCGCCACTGCAAGCGCGCTAGTTGTATTGCGGGCAAAAAACAAAGTTTCCATTTCAGCTTCTGTAGGCCGAAACTCATTTAAAATCGCCAAAAGCTTATTATAAATATAAAGCAAACGCACTTCATGCGAATCATTGCTTGAAGTTTCTATAACTCCATAACTTACAAGAGAAATTCTGGAATTTTCACAGTCAATTATCCCGAACCCAGTATGCGCCAGCCCGGGATCTATGCCAATAATCCGGCGTTTTTTCATCTATGCTGAAAAAAAAACAAGGCACTTGGACGAAACAAAATTCCGCGCCAAATGCCTGCATAAAAACTAAAAAGTCAAAACTTAAGCTTCAGGATCGAAGTCTTCTGGATATTCAACAGTTGAATAAACGTTCTGGACATCATCATTTTCTTCGAGCTTGTCCAAAAGCTTCTGAACTTTCTTTGCAGTTTCAGCATCAACCGCTGTATAGTTAAACGGAACCATAGAAACAGCAGCAGAAAGTGTTTCCCATTCTTTAGCCTGAAGAGCTTCAAGAACTGCGTCAAATGAAGCCGGGTCTGTTGTTACAGTGATAACTCCGTCTTCATTTACAACATCTTCTGCGCCAGCTTCAACAGCAACGCTCATAACATCGTCTTCGCTTACTTTTTCTGCATCGTATTCGATAACGCCTTTGCGCTCAAACATACGGCTTGTAGAACCTGTTGTTCCAAGGTTTCCGCCGTTTTTATTGAAAATATTGCGAACATCAGCAGCTGCGCGGTTCTTGTTGTCTGTAAGAACATCTACAAGAACTGCAACTCCGCCTGGAGCATATCCTTCATAAACAAGCTCTTCATAAGAAACTGCGCCAAGTTCTCCAGTTCCTTTCTTTATAGCACGCTCAATGTTGTCTTTTGGCATAGAAGCAGCTTTTGCCTTGAGCATAGCAGTTCTAAGGCGAGGGTTAGAATCAGGATCTCCTCCACCCATTTTTGCTGCAATAGAAATTTCCTTTATGAATTTTGTGAAAAGCGCTCCACGTTTTGCATCAGCAATACCCTTTGCGTGTTTAATGGTTGACCATTTACTGTGTCCTGACATACGGAACTCCTATAAATAATAACGAATAAGTATAATATAATACCATAAAACAAATAAATACGTCAATAACGAAACCTGTTATTGGCAGGGCAAACGCATGTAAAAACTCTTTCTGATAAAATTACAGAAAGTGTGAAAT
>JAUNWH010000031.1 GCA_030540405.1 Spirochaetales bacterium | reverse complement strand
ACCGCTTTGAGCGGTTCACATTTCAAGCCACCACCTTTGGTGGTGGTAGATGACTAATTCACACTGTTTTTTATAATCTTTTCTTAGGTAGTAAAAATGAGCTTTTCCGAAATACATATCAAGTCTTTTAGGATTATATGAGATTCCCTTGTCAATATATTCAAAAGCTTTGTTTGACATTTCATCATCATATTTAGTTATAAAGCACATATAACCTTCTTCGCCGTTTTCGTTCTGGCCTTTCATATAGCTTTTGCAATCCGGCGGAAGCTCTGCTTCAAAATACATCTGATTTTGTGTGGCTTTCTGCAAATAGAAATTAAAATACGCTACATAAAGTTCCGCATCTTTTTTGTCTTCTTGTTCCCAATCACCTAAAAAATTTTCAACTTCATCATACTTTTTTTCACCCATTAAATTCCAAAATTCGACAATTCTTCTTTCAGCAAATATTGAGTTAGCAAAAAGCAAAGCACAGAGAATTATAAAAACAACTTTTTTCATTTTTTTCTCCATATGATAATCAGTCTTATATGACTGAAAACAGCCTGACTGCATTATATTGTATAGTTGATGATTTGCTCTATATGTTTCTTGAAACTTCTTCCGCCGGAAAATAGAAAAATTAAAAATTCGGCATTCAGGCTGAAAGCCTTATAGAAATAAAATCTTTACATTTCCTGTTTCTTTTCATAGAATAGAATCAGATTATGGAAAATAAAAATTTATCAGCAAAAAGCAATTTTGAAGTTCTTGCGTCGAATCTTTCAAAAGAAGAACGCTCTGATATTTTGAGTCAAATTCAGCAGGATAAACTTGATGTTTCATTTCCTTCTGAAAAATCTGACAATCAGCTTGAGCAGGAAAAGCGCAGAGAGGACAAGCTGACTCTTGCTGAAAAACTTAGGCAGGAACCGCTTTTGTTCAGATTCATTTTATGGCTGAAATCTTTGTTTTTGAATTCTAGCATTGAAACTGTTTACAATAATTCTGTTGTGTCTTCGCTTTCAAAAAATTTGGAGCGCGATTTTCCTGATGTAATTGACTGCAAAAACAAGCTTCTTCTTTCTGGATTTTATTCCGGGCTTTTGGATTTAAAGCGTGTTCGTGAATTTTTCAAACCTTCTTTTGATTCGCTTGAGCAAGACTCAGGGCTGTTTTATTTTTTGCTTGCTCTTAATGTAATGCCGGAAGTTGTTCAAGATATAAAATCTTCATGCGATGTTTACAGTTATTCTTTTGAAAAAACTTTGCCTGCGGATATAAGAAACATTCTTTTTACAAAGCTTGATGGAATCATTTCTGAAATTTCTTCCGAAAAGAAAATTAAAATGTCTTCCTGCGCGCGTGAATTCGAGCGGCTTAGAATGTTTGTGAAAATTCCGCTTGGCACTGTCATGTCAAAATTTTCTTCCGGCTCTTCCGGGCGCACTTGTTCTTTTTCTCAGATAAAAGATGATTTTGACAGTCTTGCAAGAATTCTTTTGGGACGTTTTGAATGTTCCGACACAACGCTTTCAGTTCTTTTTATGACTGAAACTCCGCAGAAAGATTTATGGAACTGCTCAACTTCTTCCTATGAAGAAATTGCTGAAAAAGTAAAATCATCGTCCGCGGAAATTTCTTTGCTGAATACGTTTGCAGAAAAAATTCCGCTTAAAAAATTTGGAAAAGTAATTTCTGAAAATTCCCTTTATTCTCCGCTGCCATTGAGCTACAGCGACTTGTGGTTTCAAAAATTCAAGGAGCAATGGAAAGTTGTTTTGGACAAGCGACTTAAAATGTGGAACAAGGATTTTAAAAAGTCGGAAGTAAAGAAAAAACTCAAAACTTATTTTTCACTTGAAGATTTTCCGAAATATCCATCGCGTCCCTGGAAAAAAATCGGCGGAGACTACACAGAAAAATATGAAAGCTCGATTGGCTTTTTGAATTATTATTTAAAGAATGAGTTTCCAAAGTACAAGCAGCTTTTGAGCACAATTACTTTGGAGGGAAAATTTTCAATAAAGGAAAATATGTATGAGTTTTCTGACATGATTTCCACATTGAATTCTATTATCACAAAAAATGATTTTCTTGTTGAGCGCCTTTCGTCTTCCGGAGAATACGGTTCTGAAATTGCGCATTATGCTTCTTCTGAAAAAGAGCCGGACAAGGAAAAACTCCGCAGCATTCTTTTTGAAATTGAAGGAAATGCCTTGGATTTGGCGGATTCGTTTGCAAAATTTCTGACTGGCTTTGAAAACCTTTTGTTTGCAATGCTTGGCGAAAAATCAACTGTTTACTACGGTCCTCTTGCGAATTTAAACAAGATAATGGGCGCGGACAATAAGGAGTTCAAGCAGAATCTTGAAAAATTTGCGCACAGCATAAAATTTGCGTCTGAAGTTTTGCAGGCAATTATAGAAATGGAAAATATTTCAGTATGAACTTTTTAACAGGACATTTTTTTTATAACGGAAAGCCATTGGCATCTACTCCTTTGTGGGGAATGTCGGTTTTGGAATCTGGGAATATGCGGTTCAGATGGAACGAAACCAATCCAGTGCGTGAAAAATTTTTTTCTTCTATTTGCGCTGAAAAAAGAAAAGCCCTGCAGCCGGAGCTTATTCATTCAAAAATTGTGTATGAAATTTCTAGCGCAGATGAAATTTTTCAAAAGAAGGGAGACGGAATTCTTACTTCAAATAAATTTATTGTTCCTGCTGTAACAGTTGCAGACTGTATGCCGATTTTTGTTTATGATAAAAATTCAAATGTTTTTGGCGTTCTTCATTCCGGCTGGAAAGGAACTGGAATTGCCGCGGAAGCTTTTTATATGCTGAATAAAAAATACGGTTCCAATCCTGACGACTTGTGCTTTGTTTTGGGGCCGCATATAAATTCTTGCTGTTATTCTATTGATAAAAACCGCGCTGAATATTTTTCAGAAAACTTTGGGAGCAGTTGTGTTTCTTCAATTGATGGGAATAAATATTCATTGAGCCTTACGGATGCGAATCTCTATCTTTTAAGAAAAATCGGCATTCCAGATGGAAATATTTTTGTGAGCAAAGAATGCACTTGCTGCTTTAAGGAAAACGGAGCGTTTAAGTACGGCTCTTTTAGGCGGCAAACATCATCGCTTCCGCAGGATTTACCTTTAGAGGAAAAGCAAAAGCACTTTACAGTTCAAGCTGCATTCGTTTTTTATTCATTTTGATATTGCATATTTATTCATAAAAATGTATATTCTATGCATATAGTAATTTTATTTAGAAGTATCTCAACTGAAAATAAAGTTACTGAAAAATTCTTTATAAGAGGCGTTGTTATGGCAGTTAAAGAAAAAGTTTCTGAAGCAGCAAAGGCTGTAAAATCCACTGCGAAAAAAGCTGTAAAGGCAACAACAAAAGTTGCAAAATCTGCGGCATCAAAAAAGGACAAGGTTGTCTTGGCTTATTCAGGCGGTCTTGATACAACTGTTATCATTCCGTGGCTCAAAGAAAACTATGACTATGATGTTATTGCTGTCTGCATTGATGTTGGACAGGGCGATGACTGGAAGGCTATAAAATCCCGCGCTTTGAAAACTGGAGCTTCTGCTTGCTATGTTGTAGATGCCCGTCAGGAATATATTGAAGAATATGTTTGGCCGGCTTTGAAGGCAAATGCAATTTATGAAGATGAATATCTTCTTGGAACTTCTACTGCGCGTCCTCTTATTGGAAAAATTCTTGTTGAATATGCTCGTCAGGAAAAGGCTGTTGCAATCTGCCACGGAGCAACTGGAAAGGGAAATGACCAGGTTCGCTTTGAGCTTGCAATCAAGGCTTTTGCTCCAGACTTGAAAGTTATTGCCGCCTGGCGTGATCCAAAATGGAACATGGACAGCCGCGAAGCTGAAATCAAATATCTTGAAGACCGCAAGCTTGAAGTTCCGATGAAAAAGGATCAGTCTTACAGCCGCGATGAAAATATCTGGCACTTGAGCCATGAAGGTCTTGAACTTGAAAAAACAGAAAATGAGCCTAACTACAAGCACATGCTTAAAAATACAGTTGTGCCTGAGGAAGCTCCGGCAGCCGGCGAATATGTTAAGATTGATTTTGAAAAAGGAATTCCAGTTGCAGTTAACGGCAAAAAAATGGATGCCCTTAAGCTTCTTCTTGAACTTAACAAAATCGGCGGAAGAAACGGAATTGGTCTTGTTGACATCTGCGAAAACCGCTGTGTAGGAATGAAGAGCCGTGGTGTTTACGAAACTCCAGGCGGAGCAATTCTTTACTTTGCGCACAGAATGCTTGAGCACCTTTGCTTGGACCGCGACACATACCATTACAAGCAGCAGCTTTCTATAAAAGTTGCAGAACTTATCTATGACGGAAAATGGTTTACAACTTTGTTTGATGCTTGCATGGCTTTTGTTGACAAGACAGAAGAAACTGTTACTGGCTGGGTAAAACTCAAGTTGTGCAAAGGCGCAATCCGTGGGGCTGGCTCTTATTCAAAATACAGCTTGTATAATGAAAGCATTGCTTCGTTCAAGACTGGTGAATTGTATGATCACAAAGATGCGCAAGGATTTATTACTTTGTTTGGCTTGCCGTTGAAAGTCCGCGCTATGATGGAGCAGCAGGTTGGTGAAGGTCAGGCTGTTCTTAAAAGTAAGAAACTTAAGAAACGCCCGACAGAGTAAGTAGTCGTATTCATCTTAAATTTGCTTTAGCGAGCCTCCGTCTTGAAATTAAACTGGAATTTCTTCTTGTGCGATTTCAACGGAGGTTTTGTTTATGTAGCCAAAGAGAATTTCTGCTGCGGATTTCTGATTATAAGAGCTTCTAAAAATATATTCTTCTGGAACGGGTTTGCCTGAAAGTTCAAGTATTGCTCTTCTGAATCCTTTTTCTCTGTCGGAAATATTTTTGTTGTATATTGAATTCAGCACGCTGTAAAAAGCAATTTTTCTGTGGCCTTTTTCCCAAATCCGATTTGTTGTTTCGTTATCAATCAAAATTGTTTGGATAGCATGGGCAGGGCAGAAAAGGGGAGTGTTGCTCACTTGATGTGAGTTGCATTTAAGTTTGTAGCTTACCGCTTCTTCATTTCTGTTGCAAACTACAGGCGCAATTTTTCCGTCTGGATTTTTAAACGATGTGCATTCAAGTGTGTTTCCTATTTGCCCATCGCTTGCTGAAGGAACTGCGCACGGAAGCAAACTGTTTTCAATTCTTGTTGCGCCAGGCTTTATGAATCTGCTGAAATGTTCTTCCTGCGGATCGCGGTAAAATTCAACCATTGACTTGTCAAATTGAGTCAAGTCGAATTTGTTTTCTTTAACGAGCGGGGTAAGGTCAAGTCATGCGCCTTTAAAGCTGTCTCTTCCGCAGATTCCAACATGACCCACAACGTCCGGAGCATTTCCGCATGAAATTTGTGTTGCAAGAAGTTTGGTAAGCCTGATCGTTGTCTACAATTTCAAGGACAAGCTCAATTTCATCCTGAGATTTGTTGAACGCATCAACAACGGCTTTTTGAGGAATATTGATATTTAAATGTTTGCGAAAATATTGTATTTAGAGTAAAAATACTTCTGCCATTGTCAAACAAAAATATAAATTTTTTTTAAGAATTTAATTTGCAAAAAAAATCCCCGGAACTCAAAAAGTGCTCCGGGATTGGAATCTGTTTTCCTCCTTTACCGCCCTGAATGTTCCTGCGACTCAAGGTACTTGAAAATCTGGTCGATTTCGATTGAGAAGGAGATTATGTCGTTGAAAAGAATCAGGTTCTGCGAGGCGTTGTCCGCGAATTCTTTGAGCTGCTCGATGTTGCGCTTTTTCACGCTCTGAAGGACGGAGTCGATGCTTCTGCGGTTGTGTTCAATCAGCTCAAGCATGTTCTGCGCGCACTGCGAGTTGCTGTCGGTCTCCGCGCTCATCCGGGAGACAATTTCCTTGGATTTTCCTGTTGAGTCCACAAGCGAGGCGAGAAGCTTGGAATTCTGCCGGCTCTGCTCGGAAAGCTGCTCCAGTTTGTCCTGCAGTGCGCCGACCATTTTCGCAATCTCATCGGAAGCCTTTTTTGTGTTCTCGGAAAGTTTCTTAACCTCGTTCGCTATGATTCTGAATCCCACGCCCGCACTTCCGGCATGAGCCGCCTCAATTGACGCGTTGAATGAAAGCAGGTTTGTCCGCTCGGAAATCTCGGAGATGTCGCCCATGTGCTTCATTATTTTACTGATCTGCTCGCCGAAGTTGTCGATGCTGGACTTGAGGCTGTCGTTGTTCTTGGAAACCTTGTCAACGTCCTGGCTGAAATTCTCGAACGCCTCGAAAATCTGTCCGTTGCCTTCCGCGTTCCGCTTGAAATTCTCGATCAGTTCCCCGGCGTTTTCGGAAAGCTTCTCGCCCGAATCGGAAAGTTCCCTGAGCGCGGTGTTCTCCTCGTTGTCTGCCCCGGAGCCGTTTTGCATCCTGTCTATGTAGTCCTGCGCCCCGGAATTTCCCGCCGCGTTTTTGGCGCAGCAGTCCATAAGAATTTTCGCAAGTTCCTTTCCGCCGTTTATCGCTGTCATTCTGTCCATGTTATTCTCCGATTATAATGCTGACCAAAGTCTGGTTTGAATTTATCCGTCCGATCTGCTCTCCGTAGCTTGAGAATCCGGCGAAGTCAAGTCCGTGCGAGCCGTATAGCCTGCATATCTGGTCGCAGATTCCCTGCTGCTGGAAAATTATCGTGCGCAGGATGCAGTTTATAAGGATTATGCAGCCCGGATGCGGAATTTCCCTGAGCGCAGAATTCAGAGATTCCTCGATTTTTTCTTTTATCGGAACAAGCTCCATCAGTTCGACAGTTGAATTCGCAAGGACGCGCGAGTACATGTTTATCGTTCCGTCCGGATTGAAGCCCGCGATTGACGAGATGAATGTGTGTCCGCCGAAAACTCTTCCGAACGGATTTGTGAGCGCCTCGGAATCTGCCTTGGACTCCGGAATTCCTAAAAGTTCCGCATAACGCCTTCGCGGATTCATTCCGTCAAGCGAGATTATTTTTCTTATGTAAGTGTCCGCCTGGGTGATTTTCGTGCGCTTTCCCGACGGCCTAAAAATGTTTTCCTTCTGGATGAAGAACGGAAGCGGAGTCTTTACAAAAAGAATGGCGGCTCCGTCAGAAACGACTTTTCCGTTGCAGCTTACAAATGTCCGCTTGAATTTAAGGTCGTCTCCGGCTGAACCGCCTGCAATCATGAAGTCATCGTTTTTTATGACCGCATAGAAAAATGAGAGGAGCGCTTCCTCCGCGTTGCAAAGTCCGTTCACGAATGTTATGGCGAACGCGTTTCTGTGCGATGTCGGATCCGCGCATCTTATTCCGATTTTTGCCGCCGCATCCTCAAGCTCCTTTTTATGCACAATCGGAAATTTGTCAACTCCGTCAAAGATGACGCCCGAAAATTTTGTCCTGTCGCAGGAAAGCGCGGTCAGAACTATCGAACGGCTTGTGAATCCCTGCTTTGAGATTTCGCCTGAAGTTGTTGTTCCGATTACCTGCGCGCCGCTGAATTTCTCGTGCAGCAATGTTGAAAGAATTTCAAAGTCGTAGTCCGACGATGCGAAGAAAATCACCGCGTTGTACCGTTCCGGCGGATTTTTCAGCTTTCTGACCAACTCCTGCACGGCGTTTTCTGTGTCCGCCTGCCCGCTGAAAACAATTTCCTGTTTCATTATGCGCTCCAATATCTGTGTTTTTTTAATTATAACACGTTTCTTTTCCTGCTGTAAATGCTGTTGCTTTTATGCAATTGATTTTAGTTCTTTGTTGTTGTAAAATTATTGTCATTAAATTTTAGACAGGAGTTTGGTTATGGCACGTACTCATTATATCGCCGGAAACTGGAAAATGAACACTTCCAAAGCGGAAGCTGTAAAACTTGCATCGGATTTGGTTTCTGCATTGAAAGGAAAGACTAACAAATTTATGATTGGCGTTCCTTTTGTTTACCTTGATGCTGTAAGTCAGGTTGTAAAAGGTTCAAACATTATTCTTGCTGCCCAGGACTGCGCTGCAACTGCAAACGGAGCTCACACAGGCGAAGTTTCAACAGAAATGCTCAAGGATCTTGGAGTTCAGTGTGTAATTCTTGGACATTCAGAACGCCGCCACGAAATCGGTGAATCTGATGAACTTATCAATAAAAAAGTTCGCCGCGCTTTAAATGAAGGTTTGGAAGTTGACCTTTGCATTGGCGAGCTACTTGCTGACCGTGAGGCAGGAAACGCAGAGCAGGTTTGCGCATTCCAGCTTTCTGCTGATTTGGCTGGTGTAACAGAAGAGCAGATGAAACGTGTTACAATCGCTTACGAGCCTGTTTGGGCAATTGGAACTGGAAAAACTGCAACTCCAGAAGATGCCGAGGCAATCCATAAATTTGTGCGCGGATACATTGCAAAGCTTTACAATCAGAAAGTTGCCGATGAAGTTATAATTCAGTACGGCGGCTCAATGAAAGCTTCAAATGCTCCAGAACTTTTGGCTCAGCCAGATATTGACGGCGGCTTGATTGGCGGAGCTTCTTTGAAAGCTGAAACATTTGTTCCAATCTGCGAGTGCTGATTTTTTCTGCGCTTTAAAAGCTGTCCTGTTGCTGTAAAAAGCAAAAGGGCAGTTTTTTTGTCAATTATTTTTTCTTGCTACTTCCCATTTATTTTTATATTATTAAAACGTTATGGCTTTGTTCAAAGAACTTGTAGATTTGTTTGTTACTTTTTTTAAAATCGGAATTGTAACTTTTGGTGGCGGACTTACAATGCTTCCTCTTTTGGAGCGAGTCCTGATAAATGAAAAAAACTGGGTTTCTATGGATGAAATCCTTGATTACTATTCGATTGCCCAGACAACTCCGGGAATCATTGCGGTAAATGTGGCGACTTTTGTTGGACATAAGCGTGCTGGAACTATCGGCGGAATTTTTGCGACGCTCGGAATGATAACGCCTTCTGTAATCATAATAACTATAATCGCAAAATTCATTTCAAATTTTGAGCAGATCAGCTGGGTTCAAAAAGCAATGAAGGGAATCAATGCGGCTGTTGCGGCTTTGCTTACTTACGCTGTTTTTAATCTCTGCAAAAAAAATTTAAAAAGTCTTTGGAGCGTTTTGCTGTTTTTTGCTTCGTTTGCTTCAATTTATTTTTTTCATGCGCATACAGTTTTAGTTATTTTGAGCGCGGCTTTTATTGGCGCTGTTGCTTTCGCAGTTTCAAAGAAATTTAATTCAGGTGAAGGAATTCAAAAATGACTCTTTTGCAATTGTTTTTTGTTTTCATGTATATTGGATTTTTTGCGGTTGGCGGCGGACTTGTTGCGGCGTCTTTTATGCAAAATGTTCTTGTAAATCAGTACGGACTTATTTCCGCAGAAAAATTTTACAGCATGCTTGCAATCAGCGAAAGCACGCCTGGTCCGATTGGAATAAACATTGCGACTTATATTGGAACAGAACTTTATGGAATTCCCGGCGGAATCATTGCGACTGTTGGCGAAGTTCTTCCGTCGATTGTTACAATTATTTTGATTGCGAAATTTTTTTCAAAGTTTCAGGAAAAGCCTTTGGTAAAATCAGTATTTAAAACTTTGCGGCCAGTTACAAGCGGACTTGTTTTGTGCGTTCTTGTTCAGGTTTTTACGCTGGCGATTTTAAACTTAGGCTCTCAAAATTCTGAATCTGGATTTCTGCAGATTTTCAATTTGCCGGCTCTTGTTATTTTTGCAGTTTCATTGATTGTGCTATTTAAAACAAAAGTTCATCCTGTTGTAGTAGTTGTTTTTGGCGCAGTTTTTGGAGTCGTATTTTTTTAAGTGATTTGTTCAGTTTGCCTGCATTGCGGTTTATGTGAAGGCTCGGAATCAAAAAAAAATATTTCTGTCCTTGCTGATTTTTCTGGTCTTGAAAATTTAAAAGGTGATAATTCCCTTCCGCTGAATTTTGTTGGAATTGCCTTTGATATTGGAACGACTTCTATTGCTGCAAATCTTTTTACTTTAAAAGACGGAATTCTTGTTTCTTCTGCTGGGGAAGAAAATTGCCAGGTTGAATTTGGCAGCGATGTTGTTTCAAGAATTTCATTTTCAAGTTCGCCTTCTGGTTTGGAAAAGCTTCATAAATCAATTTTATCTCAAATAGAAAAAATTTCAAAAAAACTGATTCTTTCATCTCAAAATTTTTTTGTTGAAAATCGACGTGGACGGGCAGTGTTAAAGCGCATTGTTATTTCCGGGAACACTGCAATGGAATCTTTTGTTCTTGGAATTTCTGCGGCTTCACTTGCTCAGTTTCCTTTTTCACTTCCAAGCAAATTTGGATTTTCAGTTCAGGCAAATGAGCTTGGAGCTTTTGAAACTATTCCCCCTGACTGCGATTTTTATTTTGCACCTACCGTTGAATCTTTTGTTGGCGGCGACATGGTTTGCGCAATGATTGCCTGCGGATTTTTGGAAAAAGATAAAAATAAATTTCTTGCTGATATTGGAACGAACTGCGAGCTTTGCGTTTATTCTGCGGATTCAAACAAAATTTTTTGCGCTTCAACTTCTGCAGGTCCTGCATTTGAAGGCTATGGAATTGAATGCGGAATTCCTGCGCAAGAAGGTGCGATTTCAAAAATTGAAATTCTCGAAAACAAAAAAATAAAATCCTATGTTCTTGGAAATGGAAAAGCAATTGGAATTTGCGGAACTGGAATTCTAAGCGCAGTTTCAGAATTTTTAAAAAGCGGAATAATAGATTCTTTTGGTTCGTTTGTTTCAGAAAGAGAAAAAATAATTCTTAAGGATGAAATTTATATTTGCCAAAAAGATATAAGAAATTTTCAGCTTGCAAAATCAGCTGTTTTGAGTGGACTAGAAATCCTGTCTGAAAAATCAGGATGCAAATCTGGAACTCTTTATTTGGCTGGAGGCTTCGGTTCGCTTCTTGATATAAAGGATGCCTGCGCTGTAAAAATGATTCCAAGTTTTCTTTCTGAAAAAACTTTTGCTGCTGGAAATGCTTCTCTTTGCGGAGCTTCAATTTTGCTTTTAAATTTAGGCTTAAGAAAATCCGCTTGCGAGCTTGCAGAAAATTCAGTTCATGTAGATCTTGCGCAGGATAAATCATTTGAAGGCCTTTACATAAAAAATTTGAATTTTAAATAAACATTTTTGCTGCATTTCAAATTTTACAGTTCATTGCTTTTTTCATGGAAACTCGATATATTTTATAGACTATGGATTTGATAAAAAAACTTGAAGATCTTTCTGCCCGTTACAATGTAGTTTCAGAACTTGTTGGAGATGCCTCTTTAATTAAGGATCAGAAAAAATACAAAGAAACAATGCGCGAGCATCAGCAGCTTACAGAACTTATGTCGCTTTATGATGAATACAAAAAAGTTTTAAAAGGAATTGAAGATGCGACTGTCCTCATAACAGAAGAGGAAGACCGCGACATGAAAGAGCTTGCAAGAGAAGAACTGAAAGAACTTGAAGAAAAAAAGCCTAAGATGGAAGAAGAAATAAAACTTAAGCTTATTCCGCCAGATCCTCTTGATGAAAAAAATATTATTCTTGAAATTAGAAGTGCCGCTGGTGGAGACGAAGCTAGCTTGTTTGTCCGTGATTTGTGGGAAATGTATATGCATCTTGCAGAACGCAAAGGCTGGAAAACGGAAACGATGGAAGCTCAGGAAACTGAAGTCGGCGGATTCAATAAAATTGTAACATCGATTGCTGGAAAATTTGTTTATGGAACTTTAAGATGGGAAAGCGGAGTTCACCGTGTTCAGCGTGTTCCTGCAACAGAAAGCCAGGGACGACTTCAGACTTCAACAGTAACTGTCGCCGTTTTGCCGGAAGCGGAAGAAACTGAAATTCAAATCCGTCCAGAAGATGTCCGTGTTGATGTTATGCGTGCGGGCGGTCCGGGCGGTCAGTGCGTTAATACAACAGATTCCGCAGTTCGCTTGACTCATATTCCTACTGGAATTGTTGTTATTCAGCAGGACGAAAAAAGTCAGCATAAAAACAAAGACAAGGCGTTTAGAGTTTTGCGTGCGCGCCTTTTCGATCTTGAAGAAAGCAAGCGTCAGTCAGAGCGCGCGGATGCAAGAAAAAGCATGGTTGGAAGTGGAGCCCGCAGTGAAAAAATCCGCACTTATAATTTCCCGCAGGATAGAGTTACAGACCACCGCATAAATTTGAGCTTGCATAATTTGCCTTCATTTATGATGGGCAACATGGATGAAATGCTTGATGCGCTGAACGTCTATGCAAAAGAGGAGCAGTTAAAAGACAGTTCTGATCTTGTAAGCTGAAATTTAAAGACATGACAATAAGCCAAGCCAGAAAGTTTGCATTATCAGAATTAAAATCCAGCCCAAGTCCTGTCCTTGATGCTGATGTTATTTTAAAATGGATTTTGAAATGTGATCAAACCTTTATTCTTTTTCATTCTGAAACAGAACTCTCTGAACTGCAAAAAGAACTTTTTTGTTCTTCAGTTGAGAAAAGAAAAACTGGCTTGCCTGTTGCATATATTACAGGAATAAAAGAATTTTTTGGATATGATTTTGAAGTTGACCAAAATGTTCTTATTCCAAAACCTGATACAGAATTGCTTGTTGAAAATGCCGTTAACTTTATCGAAGAAAAATTTCATGCATCTTCAGATTGTAAAATTCTTTCTGTCTGCGATATGTGCTCTGGAAGCGGCTGTGTTGGAATCAGCATTTTAAAGTTTATCGAGGAAAAAAAAATAATTCCCAAGCCGTTGCTTCCCAAACTTGTTTTTGCGGACATAAGCAAAAATACTCTTGATATTGCAAAAAAAAATTCTTTGCATTTGCTTAGCAAATTCGCTTTTGAAAAAACTGTCTTTGTCCAAAGTAATCTTTTTGAAAATTTGGGCCATAGTAGAAACGGTCTTTTTGATGTCATTGTTTCTAATCCGCCATACATTCCGTATTCGCAAACTGTTGAGCTTTTAAAAGATGGAAGATGCGAGCCTTCACTTGCTTTGTGCGGCGACATTGATTTAAATGGAAATCTTACAAATCTTGACGATGGTCTTGAAATTATACGGAACTTGATTTTTCAGTCAGTTGATTTTTTGAATCCGGGCGGAATTTTGATTTTGGAAACTGGAGAATACAATGCTTTGCAAACTAAAAAAATAATGGAAGATTCAGGATTCAAGGATGTAAAAATTTATAAAGACTTGGAAGGGCACTTTAGAAATGTCAGAGGAATTCTTGCTTGAAATAAAATCTCTTGCGCATAAAAATAACGTTCCCATTATGCAGGATGCAACGTCTGAATTTATTTGCAGTTTTATAAAAAGCCATAATGTAAAATCGGTTTTGGAAATTGGAACTGCTGTTGGATATTCTGCTATTCAGTTTGCGCTTGTTGATGAAGCTATAAAAGTTACAACAATTGAAATCGACATAGACCGGACTATTCAGGCAATCCAAAATGTGGAAAAATGCGGTTTAAAAAACAGAATAAAAATTATAAACAACGATGCCTTGTCTTGCGATATAAATGAAAAATTCGATTTGATTTTTATTGACGCGGCAAAAGCTCAGTACGAAAAATTTTTTGAAAAGTTCAAGGCGAATTTAAATCCAGACGGCGCAATCATAAGCGACAACTTGCAGTTTCATGGAATTGTTGAAAATCAGAATCTTACAAAAAGCTATAGCACAAAAAAACTTGTTAGAAAAATAAAACGCTATGTGAATTTTTTAAAAGAAAATATGGAGTTCACAACTGAATTTTATAAAACTGGAGACGGAATTTCTGTCAGCAAGTTTAAAACTGATTATTCAAATTTTATTTCAAAAGAAAATTTTATTGAAGAAAAAAAATATTTTAAGATTTTTAAAATTGACCAGAAGCGGATTTTAAAGCTTTTCAATGAAAATGTTTCAAAAGAATTTGCATTGATGGATTTTAGAAATTCCCAATTTGCATACAATCAAAATATTTCAAAATTTATGCCTTGTGATTTTTTGAAAATAAGCGGATGCTTTGGAATTGCTTTTCAAAATGATGATGAAAAATTTCCATTGGGGATTTTGAATGAAACTGATGAAAATATTTTTTCTGACAAATTTGTTTTGCTTCATAAAAAACTTTTAAGTTTAAATGCGGAAAGCCTTACAAGCTATAAAGAAGTTCTGCTTTTTATTTTGGGCGGAAATTCAAAAGAAAATTCTTCTATTATAAGAAAACTAAAAAAACTGCCAGATGAAAACTTTTTTTGCCACGGAAATTTTTGCCCGGAAAATATTTTGATTGATGAAAATAAAAATCTGTTTGCCTCGAATTTTCTTTTGTCTTGCAAAGGACCTAAAGAATTTGACATTGCTAGAACTTTTTATATTTTATCAAAAATGAAAACTGAAAATTCAATTTTAAAACCAGAAGATTATTTAATAAAGATGAAAATTGATAAAGGAAGATTGCTGCCTTTTATTGAATTTATCAATGACTGCGAAAATTCTTTTTCTGCTATTTTCTAGGAAATTAGTTTTAAAACATCCGCAATTTTCTTTTTTGTTACAGTTTTTGGATTCAGTTCTGTATATTTGTTTTTTAAAATATTTTCTTGAATAAACGAAACATCTTCCTTTGAAATTTTTACTTCTTCAATTTTTTTTGCAACAGAAAGTTCTTTGAAAAATTTTTCAACAGAATTTATCGCGGTTTTTCTAAACGATTCTGGAGAAGCCGAAGCTGAAACTTTTGCTCCCATATTTACTGCAATGTCTTTGTATTTTTGTCCTGTTGATGCTGCGTTGAATTCCATTATTTCCTTGAATATTGGAACTATGGCTTTTGAAAAAGAAATGCCCAGCGCTGCTTCTATAGAAAGTGAAGCTGATGTTGCAAATGCCGCGCCTCCGTTTGCAAAAGCTATGCCAGTGTAGTACTGAGCATAAGGCATGTTTTCTGTTGCCTTTGAATTTCCCTTTAAAGCCAAAATCGCATTTTCCGAAATCAACTTTATTGCTTTTAATGCAAAAAAGTCGGTTAGTTCCCATGAAGATTTGCAGATGAATGATTCAATTGAAGAAATCAAAAGTGAAGCTGCCGAAATTGAAAAATCATTTTTGTCCGCAATAGAAGCAAGTTCTGTGTCAAAAAAAACTGCTTTTGGAATTGCATTTACATCTGCGCATTCAATTTTTTTCCGCTGTGATTCGTCTTCTAAAATAAAAACGTGGCTAGAGTCCCATGCGTTTCCGATTGAAGTAAAAAACATATAAAGCGGAATTGCTTTGTTTTTTGATTTTGCTTTTCCTTCCAGTTTTCTTGGATCTGAAATTTCAAGATTTGAAAGAAGAAGCGATACTGCTTTTGCAATGTCTGAAACTGATTTTGAACCTACGGAAATTACTGCATCAGCTCTTAGCGTTTTTGCTGCGTTTAATGCGGCTCTGGTGTCGGAAAGAGAAGCTGCCTGGCTTACTCTGTCAAAAATGCTGTATACGATTCTATTTTTGGCAAGCATTGAGGAAATTTTTTTTAATGCGCTTTGAAATTCTGGGTTTGCTATGATAAAAATTCTTTGAAAACCGCTGTTTTTTATTTCTTCATTGAAATTTTTTAAAGTGCCTGCTCCGAAAAACGAAATTCCTGTTGTGACAATTTGATTCGACATTTTTTTCCTCAAAGATTCAATTTCATTATGAACTGAAATTATATATACGTCAACTAAAATTTGAGCTATTCTCAAAAACAAATTGTTATTTATAGTATTTTTTGTCTTATTGTAAATAATGCTTAGTTCAGATAGAATATATTTTATGGAAGAAAAAAAATCTCTTAAAATAACCTTAATTTTTACAATATGTTTTTTCATTTTTATTGTTTTCTTTTTTTCAGTTTGGAAAATTTCTTTGTCGGGAAAACAGGCTTCTGCTTCAGCTGATTCTGGAAAAATAAAAATAACGGCGTCTTTTTATCCGATTTACATAATGCTTTTGAATTTAACGGACGGAATTGACGATGTTGAAGTTTCGCTTTTGGCTCCTGCTGAAACCGGATGCTTGCATGATTATCAGCTTACAACTGGCGACATGAAGCTTATTGAAAAATGCGACATTCTTGTTGTGAACGGAAGCGGAATGGAAGATTTTTTTGACAAGGCTTTTTCCATGAAGAAAGGTTCTCTTATTGTCGCTTCTGATGGTTTTGAGCTTTTGGACGGAAATCCTCATGTCTGGGTGAGCGTTTCAGGCGCAATTTATGAAGTGCAAAAAATAACAGAAGGACTTTGCGCGCTTGATTCAAAAAATTCAGAAAGCTACAAAAAAAATTCTTTGGCATATATAGAAAAATTAAATGTTCTTGAACAAAAAATGAAAAGTGCTCTAGCTTCTTTTGCCGGAAAAAAAATTATAACTTTCCATGAAGCGTTTCCTTATTTTGCAAAAGAATTCGGTTTTGAAATTTCAGCAGTTATTGAGCAAGAGCCGGGAACTGTTCCGAGCGCAAAGGAACTGGCAAAAATAATTGAAAGAATAAAATCAGTTACAAGCCTAGGTGAAGATGTTGCTCTTTTTGCCGAGCCTCAATATTCTTCCAATGCGGCTAAAATCATTGCAAAGGAAACCGGACTTTCAGTTTATGAGCTTGATCCTTGTGTAAATGGTCAGCTGAAAAAAAACGCATATATTGAAGGCATGGAAAAAAATCTTTCGGTTTTGATGAATGCTTTTTCAGAGGAAAAAAAATAATGCCTTGTCTTGTTGGAAAATCTCATGTCTGCTGCACACGGATAGAAAACTTAAGTGTAAAAGCCGGCGGCGAGTATATTTTAAAAGATATAAATCTTCATTTGCATTGCGGCGAGCTTACTGCGATTGTTGGAAGAAACGGTGCGGGAAAAACAACTTTTATGAAGGCGCTGCTTAATACAATTCCTCATTCAGGAAATATAATTTTTGAAGGCGAAAGGTGCGCTGGAAATTGCGGAAAAGATCATACAACTGACCATGACCGTTTTTGCACTTGCCGAAAAAGAATTCCTTACACTACAACTAAGCCTGTGTTTGGCTATGTTCCTCAGACTCTTTCTGTTGAGCCGGGAAGCCCAGTTTGTGTTGAAGATTTAGTTTTGGCTTGCACTTCAAAAAGACCTGTCTGGATGAAGCATAGACAAAAAGATATTGAAGCCGCCTCTGAAATTCTTTCATGCACAAATTCCCATCAGCTTTTAAAACGTAGAGTTTGCGATTTGTCTGGCGGAGAACTTCAGCGTGTCATGCTTGCGCTTGCTATAAATCCTGTGCCGGATATTTTGCTTTTAGACGAGCCTGTAAGCGGAGTTGACAGAGTGGGGCTGAAATCTTTTTATGAACTTGTTTCTTCGATACGCCGTGATTTTGACATAACGATTCTTTTGATAAGCCATGATTTGGATTTGGTTGCGCGCCATGCTGACAGAGTTGTTTTTATAAATAATGCCAGCGCAGTTGTTGGAACTGTAAAAAACGTTTACCGCCAAAAAGATTTTATGGAAGTTTTCGGACACATTATGCTTCCTGATGAATATGAAAAATCGGAGTGAAATTTATGCAGCTGATTTATTCTTTTTTAGATTTTGTTTTTCCTTTTGAATGGCTGTCTCCTGCATTTATGAAAAATGCTCTGCTTGCCATTGTTATTGCAGGTCCGCTTTTTGGCGCATTGGGAACTTATGTTGTTTCAAATAGAATGAGTTTTTTTAGCGATGCGATTGGACATTCAGCTTTGACAGGAATTGCGATTGGCGTGATTTTGGGAATTCGTGATGTTACAATTTCAATGGTCTTGTTTTCGATGCTGCTCGGATTTTCTATAATCCTTGTAAAGTCAAAAGGAAAATCTTCCAGCGACACGATTATTGGAGTTTTTTCTTCAACATCAGTTGCGCTTGGAATTGTGCTTTTGTCTGCCGACGGAAATTTTTCAAAATATCAAAAATATCTTGTTGGCGACATCCTTAGCATTCAGCCAAATGAAATTCTTTTTTTATTTTTTTGCGCAATTGCACTTCTTGTAGTTTGGATTTTTTTCTACAACAAAATGCTGATTGTTTCTCTTCATTCTTCATTTGCAAAAAGTCGCGGAATAAAAACAATTTTTATAGAACAAGTTTTTGCTTTGCTTACAGCTGCGATTGTTTCTGTGTGCATACGATGGACCGGACTTCTCGTGATTAACAGCATGCTTGTGCTTCCGGCTGCTTCGGCTAGATTTGTGAGCAGAACTTCAAGACGCTATCTGATTGTCTCTGAATTGATTTCTCTTGCTGGCGGAATTGCAGGACTTTGCTTTTCGTATTATACTGGCTCGGCTAGCGGAGCTTCAATTGTTTTAGTCAACGCCGCATTTTTTTTAGTTTGCTTTATAATTTCATTTTTGAAGAAGAATAGTTAAAATGACAAAAGCTGTAATTTTTGATTTGGACGGAACTCTCCTTAATACTCTTGATGATTTGGCTGACAGCTGCAATGAAACTTTGCGCCAGTTGAATTTTCCATTGCGCTCGATAGATGAAGTCCGCCAGTTTGTGGGAAATGGAATCGCAAAACTTATGGAACTTGCAATTCCTTGTGGAAAAGAAAATCCTGAATATGAAAAATCTGTTTTATTAATGAAAGAAAACTACGCAAAAAACTGGCAGAACAAAACCCGCCCTTATGATGGAATTTTGGATTTGATTTCAATTTTGCATAACATGAAAATAAAAACAGGAATTGTTTCAAATAAGCCGGACGCTCAAGTAAAAGAACTTGCGGAATACTATTTTTCTTCCATAATAAAGCGTGAAACTGCGGTCGGAGATATTGAAGGCAGAAATAGAAAACCTGCTCCCGATTCCGTTTTGGAAGTTATGAGAATTCTTGAAGTTGGCAAAGATGAAACCGTTTATGTGGGCGATTCTGATGTTGATATAAAGACTGCAAAAAATACAGGGATTCCTTGCATAAGTGTAACTTGGGGATTTAGAGATAGAAATTTTCTCTTGAATTCCGGAGCTCAAAAACTTGCTGACAAACCTGAAGAAATCTTAAAATATTTATGAGCTGCGAAAAAGATATTTTTTTGAAAGGGCAGGTTGCCCGTGATTTTGATTTTTATAGAATAAGAGAAAAAGTTGCGTCTCTTGCGGCAAGTGAGGAAGGTAAACTTTTTTTGCTTTCAAGAGAAAGTTCTTCTGACATTGATAAAGTTTCAAAATTGAAATTGTTGGGACGTGAATGGAGCAAATACTTAAATTCACGATTTTCTTCCGCATTAAAATCTTGGCCGCCTGTAAAAGAAATTTTTTCAATATTAAAAGTTGAAGGCGCATCTCTTTCACATGAGCAAATTTTTGCGCTTGGACTTTTTTGCATTTACACGGATGAAACTTGCAGCTGCATAAAATCAGCCTCGCTTGAACTTGAAATTCCAGAGCTTTTAAAAATTGCTCAGTCAATGCCTTCCTTAGAAAATGCTAGAAATAAAATTTTTTCTGTTATCGATATTTCAACTGGTGAAGTAAAAGATTTGCCAGTCATCAGGGAAATTAGAAAAAAAATTGCTTCGCTCCACAAGGAAATTGAATATGCATTAAAAAAATATACTTCTGATTCAACTTTGAATTCAGCATTGCAAAACAATGTTCCGGCGTTAAAAGCTGACCGTGAGCTTCTTGCTGTCCGTTCAGATCACAGAGGTTCTATAAAAGGAATTGTGCATGAAGTGAGCGCTTCCGGGCAAACTCTTTATATTGAGCCTGAAGAAATTGTGCGGGCAAACAATCAGCTTGTTCAGGAAGAATTTAATTTGCAATCTGAGCTTAATAAAATTTTTAAAGAGCTTTCAGACAGTTTAAGAGAATATTGTTCTGATTTTGTTTTTAGCCATGATTCAATGCTGCTGCTTGATTCAACTTGCGCCGCTGCAAAATATCAATCTGAAATCCATGGAGTTTTTGCAGAAAACTGTGATACTGAAAAAGAGCCTCCGCTGATTTTAAATGCCCGTCATCCGCTTCTGGCAGAAAAAGCTGTTCCTGTAACAATTAATTTTATGTTTGGAAAAAATGTTATGATTATTACAGGTCCTAACACAGGCGGAAAAACTGTAACATTAAAAACTGTTGCGCTTTTTTCATTGATGAATCAGGCTGGTTTTCCTATTCCTGCTGATGAAGGCACAAGACTTCCTTTTTTCAATTCTATTTTTGCGGACATTGGAGATGAGCAATCAATAGATGAATCTTTGAGCACTTTTTCTAGTCGCATGAAAAATATTGCGCTTGCTCTGGAGAACGCCGATGAAAAAAGTCTTGTATTGTTAGATGAGCTTGGTACAGGAACTGATCCACTTGAAGGAGGTGCGATTGCGATGGCGATTCTTGATTCTTTGCTTGAAAAAAAATCTTTTGTTCTTGTTACAACACATCACGGAGTTTTAAAAAATTACGGATACACAAATTCAAAGTGCGTTAATGCTTCTGTTGAATTTAATGCTGAATCTTTACGCCCGACTTATAAGCTTCTTGTTGGAATGTCTGGGGAAAGCCATGCGATTGATATAGCTTTAAATTCTGGCTTGCCGAAAAAAATTGTTGAGCAGGCAAAAAGCTACATTTCGAATCAGCAGGCAGATGTAAGTTCATTGATAAAAGGTTTGACCGAAAAGCACATTGAACTTGAAGACCTTATAAAAAGTCAAAAAGAAAAACAGGAAGAACTTTCTTTGAAAGAACTGAAAATCCATTCACGTGAAATAAAGATGCTTCAAAAAGAAATTGAGCTTAATCAGCTTGAACATTCTCAAAGTTCTGCATTCTTGCAGGAAATGAGAAGCAGACTTGAAAATTTAGTACGAGTTCTAAGAGAAGGTGAAATTACCCGTGAAAAAACTTTGAGTGTTAGAAAATTTATTTCTGATACGACTAAAGAAATTGATGAGCAAGAAAAAAATATAGAAGAGAAAAAACTTCTTTTGGAAAAAGAAAATTCGAAACTTCAAAATGAAGAAAATAGAATTCTGCAGAATGGAATTAAGCTTTCATCTTTAAAAGAAAAAAAATCATTCTCTTCTAAAAATAAAAAAACAAAAAGCAGGCTTTCAAATTCTGAAGCATTAAAAAATGCGTCTGTTTTAAAAGTTGAAAATTCCAATGCAAAAAAATTCAAAGAGCAAGAACTGTTAAAAGAAGGTTCAGAAGTTCTTGTGGGAAATGAAAAACGAAAAGGTGTTCTTGTCAGAAAAGGTAAAAATGAAATTTGGCAAGTTCAGTTTGGCTCTATGAAAATGAATTTTCCGCAGAGCCAGATTATTCCTTTGGAAAATAAAATTGTTGATAGAAGTGTTTCTGTTGTGATTGAACGAGATTCCGAAAATGAAAAAAATAACGAGACTCCAAAATTTGAGCTTAGGCTTCTAGGAATGAGAGCGGAAGATGCCATAAAATCTCTTGAGCATCAGCTTGACTTATGTGTGATTAATAACTTTAAAAAGTTTTCGGTTATACATGGAAAAGGAAATGGAATATTGCAGCAAGCTGTAAGTGATTACTTAAATCATTGCTCTTCTGTAAAAGAATTTTATTTTGCAAGACCAGAAGAGGGCGGAACTGGAAAAACTTATGTGGAGCTTTTTTAAATTTCAAGTTCTGGAATTTTTTCCTTTAGTTTTTCAAGAAAATTTTTTGCCTGTACGCCTTCTCTAAGACAAGCAAAGATGCAGTTTTCTCCTGCTATAGTTCCGATTATTTCGTTGAGATTCATTGCGTCAAGCGCATTTGCAACGCTGTCTCCGTGTCCGCCAAAAGTTTTTATTACAACTATGTTTCCGCTTGTTTCAATGCTTACATATCCGCGCAAAAAATCTCGTATATAAATTTGCTCGCTTTCTTTTTCAATTTCATCTTCCGGAATTGTATAGACATACCCGTTATGCCCGTCGCTTATTTTTCCGACTTTCATGAGCTTTAAATCTCTGGAAAGTGTTGCCTGTGTAACTTCAAATCCTTCATTCTGTAAATGATTTAAAAGCTCATCTTGACTTTCTATTCTGTTGTTTTTTATTAATTTTCGGATTGTCTTTAGTCTCAAAAGTCTGTCTTTCAAAATGCACCTCGGAATATGCATAAGTATGAATAAATATACATTTTGTGTCAAGGTATTTTTTTATAATGTTCCTTCAAATAAAATTTTTTTTCCAGCGAAAATTCTGAGAGTTTCTCCATTCCATTCAACTGTTCCTTTTTTATCAGCAATTTTTTTGAATGCCTTGTTTTCTTTTAAATCAGCTTCTGAAATTTCAGAGGAAATGAATTCTGCATCAAGCACTAACGGAACTTCTGAAAAATCTTTCCTGTTATTTAAAAAGTCAAAAATTTTTTTTGCGCTGTCTTTAAAAACTATAGTTGCAGTTGTTCCATTTTGGGTCTTTAAATAATATGCCGGCAAATATGAAACAGAATTGAATTGCTCAATTATAATATTGTTTTCGTTGAGTTTTATTTCCATTTTTTTTGGAAGTGAAACTTCGTCAAAATATTCTGAAAAAGAATTTCTTAAATTCGAATTTAATGTGCTGAATATTTCATTGCTGTCAAAATCTTGAATTATTTTTTCATAGTTTTCAATTCTAAGATCAATCAGTTCAATGACTTTTCTATAAACAAAATTTCTATATTGAACAAGATCTTCAAATGAAGAAAAATTTGTCGCAAGCAAATCTGCTCCGTAAGTTGAAAGCTGCTTTATTTTGGGAAAATTTATTTTATTCAAAAAAGTTATTGTTGTTATAAAATCCAGCGCAGAGTATCCCCATCTAGTGTGCCTTGCATTTTTTTTCAGTTCTTCAAATTGCTCTAAATCAGAGTTTAAAAGCTCCCTGTATTTTATGTTTTCATTTATTTTGTTTTGAATAAGACTCCTTTCTTGTATTGAATAAGTTCGTCCTTGTTCAAGCAGCAGGTTTTCGTTTTTGAAATCTTTTAAAAGCGGCAATGCGAATTCTGAAACTTTTGGAATTTCTTCAATTCCTTCCCGGTTCATTATAAAAAAGTATTTTGCAGACTTTGATGAAAATGGCTTTTTTAACAGCTTGGGTCTTTTCGTATTTATGCCGATTTCAAAATATTCTTTTGTGCCTTCTCCAGTGAATGCAAAAAGATTGTGATTTTTATTTTTAAAAATTTCATCTATTATTTTTTTGAATTCCCCGGAATAATTTTCAAGTTCAGATTCGTCAAACTCTGCGGTTATAAAATAATTTCTTGGAGTTCCGTCGAATCCAGGATTTTTTCTTTTTGGGTAAGTCCATTTTTCTAAAGGAAAAAGCGTGCACGAAAATGTTTGTTCTCCATCGCTGATTTCAAAAATGCATTTGTCTTCGCTCATCAATGAAACGCCTTTTAAACTGCATTTGAAATTTTCTTTTGTTGAATCATTTATTATGAGATTTCCTGTGTATGAAAATTCAGCTTCTTCTCCAAGTTCACTTTTTGATGAATCCAGAAAATCGCTTTCTTCTAAAAAAATTTCTTTTTCAACAAATTTCCATTCAGAGTCTAAAATATTTTTTTCATAAAAACCTGTGTTGCCATTTTTGTCTGTTCCTGCGACTCTTAAAATTCTAGCTCCGTTTCCTTGGCCGTTTTGCGCAATGCTTATTATTTTTGAAATTCTGCCTTTTCCTTCAGTTTGAATTTTTGGCTGTTCAAACCAGTCTTCCGCTGGCAACGCCCATGGTGAATAGTTTGAAAAATAATTCTTGCCCTTTTTCTTTTGCTCAAGCTTATCGTAAGTATACTGAAACCACATTGGATCGCAGCCCATTGTGTCAAAGTCTACAAGCCTTGTGTACATTGTTCCTTTCGCGCCGATTAAAAAAATTGTGTCTGCGGAAGCGCTTAAACTTTCTGAAATAAATCTGCCATTTTGAGGAACTTGAATTTGCCGGCTAAAATCAGCAGGAAGACCGCTGTCTGTGAATCTTATGTGCAGTCCGTCTTCGGTTAAAAAGTAAATTGTTTCAAGTCCCATTGTTCCGTAGTGATGCTCGTTTCCGTAAATATCTGTGTGGTACAAAACGTCTTTTCTGCGGCAGCCCATTGACCATGCCCGTTTGTTTTTTGTGAATTCATCTTGCTTTAAAAATCCGTTTTCTTCTTTTGGAAATCCAAATGCTCTTTTCCATTTAAAAGGAGATTCCGGCGCGCTTCTGTCCAAAAAAACTGTATAAAGAATTCCGTTGTTGTCAAAAACATAAAGGCTGTCTCCATCTGCGGAAATTTCTGTAACTCGCTCTGGAACTGGAAATTCGTTAAGGTCTGTTGTGTCCATTTTAGAATAGGGCAGCCCGGTTTTTAGAAAAAGTTTCCATTTCTTTTCGCTTGGTTTCTTTGCGTAAATTCTTCCGTCTACAATTGTAAAATCAAAATACTTGCAGTAAGACTGTGTCATTGTTCTTAAAAAAATTTCATCAGGAAGAAATCCGCTTGCGTCTTGTGAATTTATTTTTAAAGCTGAAACAAAAAAAATTGCTGTGAGCAAAAATACTTTTTTTATATTGCAGAAATTCATTTTTAACTAATTCTCCAGAACTGACAATTGTTTATATTGTGAATTATGATTTTGCCATTCTAGCATATAATTTTTTTTTTTGGTATACTTGGATTCAAACCATTTTTTTTAAGAGGCTATCATCATGTCAAATATTGCATGGAATAACTTAGACACATTGGAAAGCTTTAAAAAACTTCAGGCTTTAAAAGGCTGTGTTTCAGTTGCAAAAGAGCTTTCAGGGGCAGAAGCTGCAAAGCGTGTCGCTGAATATTCAATTCAGATGGCAGACGGACTTGTTTACAATTATGCGGCAAAGCAAGTTGACTCCAAGATAATTTCAGTTTTTGAAGAGCTTGTAAAAGAAAGTCAGCTTTTGGAAAAATTTGAAGCTTTGTACAACGGAGATGTAATCAATACTGGCGAAAAACGAATGGTTCTTCATCAGCTTCTTCGCGGACAGCTCGGAAAAGATGTTGTTGCAGACGGCGTTAATAAGCGTGATTTTTATATAAACGAGCAGAAAAAAATTGCTGCCTTTGCTGAAAAAGTTCATTCTGGAAAAATTGTAAACGAGAAGGGCGAAAAATTTACTTCTGTTTGCCAGATTGGTATTGGCGGTTCGGACTTGGGACCTCGCGCAATTTACCTTGCTCTTGAAAACTGGGCAAAGCAGACTGGAAATTTCAAAATGGATGCACACTTCATTTCGAATGTTGACCCTGATGACGCGGCGTCTGTTCTTCAGTCAATAGATCTTTCAAAGACAATTTTTATTCTTGTTTCAAAAAGCGGAACAACACTTGAAACTTTGACAAATGAATCTTTCGTAAAGGATTTCTTGAAAAATGCCGGTCTTAACCCAAGCAAGCACATGATTGCTGTAACAAGCGAAACTTCTCCGCTTGCAAAAAGCCCGGATTATCTTGAAGCGTTCTTTATGGACGATTATATCGGCGGACGCTATTCTTCTTCTTCTGGAGTCGGCGGAGCAATTTTGAGCCTTGCGTTTGGTTCTGAAGTTTTTGATGATTTCTTAAAAGGCGCGGCGGAGGAAGATAAGCTTGCAACTGAAAAAGATGTAAGAAAAAATGCTGCATTGATGGACGCATTGATTGGAGTTTATGAGCGCAATGTTCAGGAATATCCTTCAACAGCTGTTCTTCCATATTCTCAGGCGCTTTCAAGATTCCCTGCTCACCTTCAGCAGCTCGACATGGAATCTAACGGAAAAAGCGTAAACCGTTTTGGAGAAAAAATAAACTATGTAACAGGTCCTGTGATTTTCGGTGAGCCTGGCACAAACGGTCAGCATTCTTTTTACCAGCTGCTTCATCAGGGAACAAATATAATTCCGCTTCAGTTTATCGCATTTAAAGAAAATCAGACTGGAAAAGATGTTGTAATTCAGGATTCCACAAGCCAGACAAAAATTTGCGCGAATGTTGTTGCTCAGATTGTTGCTTTTGCCTGCGGAAAAAATGACGAAAACCCGAACAAATTCTTTGCCGGAGAACGTCCGTCCAGTTTGATTTACGGAAAGCAGGTCAGCCCGAAAACTCTAGGCGCGCTTTTGGCCCATTACGAAAACAAAGTTATGTTCCAGGGATTCCTTTGGAATGTAAACAGTTTTGACCAGGAAGGCGTTCAGCTCGGAAAAACTCTTGCAAAGGCAGTTCTTTCAGGAAAAATGGAAGGTGCATTGAAAGCTTATGCAGAGCTTCTCATAAAGTAAGAGACGTTTTCAAAACTATCTGATTAAAAATGCCGGAAAGTTTCATTGCGATTCTTCCGGCGTTTTTTATTTTTTCAGTTTGAAAAGCTCGCTGCAGTTGTCGTCTACAATTTTATTCAGCTTGTCTACGCTTAATCCTATTTTTTCAGAAATAAATTCGTAAGTGTATTTTATCAAAAGCGGATTATTTTCGCTTCCGCGCATCGGAACTGGCGCAAGATATGGAGAGTCTGTTTCAAGAAGAATTCTGTCTTTTGGAACGTACTGCAAAAGTTCTATAAGCTCGTCCATTTTTGCTTTTTTTGTATATGTGGTTGCTCCACCAAATGCAAGATACCAACCCAAGTCAAGGAACGTTTTTGCCTCGCTAAGTCCGTAAGAAAAGCAGTGGATAATTCCTCTGCTGTAGTTTGCCGCGCGGAGCACATCGACAGTGTCTTCAAATCCGTCCCGCGAATGCACAATAAACGGAAGATCCAGTTCCTTTGCAAGTTCCAGCTGCATTTCAAAAAGCTCTTTTTCGCCAAAGAACATTTCCTTGTCAAAGTCCGATTCATTGCGTCCGTCTGGTCCGCTTGGATTCCAGTGATGGTCAATTCCGCCTTCGCCAATCGCCGCAAGATGAGATGAAAAGAAACTTGAACTTTCCTTGAATTCTTCAATGCTGTCCCTAAGCTCTTCTATGCATGATTCTCTTTCCTTTATTGAATCTGGATCCGGCCAAATTCCCGCGCTAAAAAAAATCGACTTTTTCAGTTTGCTTTGCAGATTCACATCTGGAATTTCTTCCAGGCAGTTTTCAAGAATTTGCGCGCGCTCAATCAAATCCGAGCATTTTGTGCCAATGTCAAGCCCGAAATAAATTCTGTTTTTTGCCATCTGCTCAAGAATTTCAGTTCCGAATTCTTGCGAATTATTTTCAACCAGATAATGAAAGTGAAAATGCGTGTCTGAAAACATTTCTAAACCTCGAAAAAAAAAGCAGCCTGAATTTTTCAAGCTGCCTGCTGTTTGCCGGGAACCAGAATCGAACTGGCACGGCAGGTTAAATTGCCGAGGGATTTTAAGTCCCTTGTGTCTACCTATTCCACCATCCCGGCGATGCAAAATATTATATAGAATTCTAAAAGTTCTTTCAACTGCAAAAACTGTTTCTGGCTGAATATATTCAAAAATTATTTTATTTTGCTGTAAAGGTCAGCCATCTCGCTGCGCCATTCAGGTTTCTTGTCTTTTTCTTCCCAGTCGATTATTTTTTTTATTGAAAAATGCTTTGTGTCGCTTGGACTTGCAAAATGAACGATTCCGAATCTGCCTTGCCCGATGTACGTGAGTTTGTCGCCCGTTTCAATTTTTTCATTTTTTGAAATAAACTCAATTGCGCAGTCAAAGTGAATTAAAGAATCCGCGCCTTTGCTGTTTATTGCGGTCGAAATATCCCGGATAATTTGTCCGCAGATCGAGCATATAGGCTGATTTGCCGATTTGAATTTTTTTATGGCTTCTTCATCATGCTGAATTTGTTCCGGCGACACAGATTTTATTGTAGGACGAAATACTGGCTTCGGAGGCTGAAAATTTTTCCGCTCGTCAAAATCCCTTCTATTGTTGCTGTTGTTTTTCCAGTTTCCGTTGTGTCTTCTTGAATGTCTGTCTCTTCGCATGGCATGAATTATAGTTCAATTACAATTTTTTTTCTATATGAAATTCTACAATATGGCGGCTCATTATAAGCGCGATTCTATCTACGGCTGAATTTATATAGTTTTCATCCTGAATTTTTTTCTGTAGCTCCCTTATGCGGGGAGAAAGTGCTGAATTTGGCGTTGCATTGTTTACAGCCTGCATTATTTACTCCGAAAAAGCGTTTTCAATATGATAAACCGGATCCAGCCCCGGAACATCAATTGCTATTACATCATAGCGTATGAATCTGTTATTATATTGTCGATGTTTTTGCAGGTAACATTTAGAAGTTTTAATAATCTTTTTTCGTTTTATTGAATTGAGCTCGTGCGCAAGAATTTCTGCATTTCCAAGCGGAAGGCTTTTTACTTCCACAAAAACTATAAAATTCTGCTTTTCCGCTATTATGTCGATTTCTCCTTCCCGGATTCTGAAATTTCTGTCAAGAATTGAATATCCGCTTTTGATTAGAAAATCTCTGGCTTTTTCTTCGCCTGTTATTCCTTTTGTCCGCGTGGATTTTTTCACTGGGTTTTTTCCATGTTTTTTATAAAAGCGAAAATTTCTGCAATCGCTTCCCAAGTACTTTCTGGAATGCATTCGCCAATCTGCCGCATTGAAAGAACATTTGCCCCAATGTCATTTTCTACAACTGGAATATTGTTTTCCTGCGCGATTTCGACCATCTTTTTTGCGAGAATTCCGCTTTCTTTGGCTGAAATAAAAGGCGCATCTGCGTTTTCAGGATATTTTAAGGATACTGCGAAAAAATTTCTTGTCTGTTTCATACAGCAGAATCCTTGAATGGCAGGGAAAGTTCTGAATCAGTGCAAAGACTGTCAGAAAAAGCCAAGGCGGAATAGGTTACTGTCACAGAATCGCCGTTCATGCCGGAACAAAGCAATTCTCCAAGCCGCTCTTCCTCAGAATGAATGTTAGAGGTCAAAAGCGACGGTAATGTACAGAACCGCACTTCCGTAACCTTGCTCTTATTTAAATATAACACAAAAAAAAATTTTTTCCACTCAAATTCGCAATTTATTTGTATTTTTTCTGTTATTTTTTTGTTAAAATCAATTAAAATTCTTATTAGGCCTTTTGCTTCGTCTTTTTCAAGCTGCCACAAAAAGGGGAGGACTATCCAGTGCTTTCCGGTTCCGTCTTTTGATTTTAAATGGTTTGCAAGCGTAAGAATTCCGCCTTTGTTTTCTGGAATTTTCTGATAGATTTTTTTTAAGAAGTTTTCATCGCTTTTTGCACTGTTTTTTTCGCTGTTACTGGAATTTTTCCAATTGCCGGGTTCTGTTAAAATCAAAAATTTTTCTATTAATTTTTCTTCCGGCTCGATTCCTTTTTCCATTAGCATTGCAGAAATTTCCGCCGCCTGTTTTTCTTTTCCCGGAAATAGAGCAGAAACTGATTTTGCTTTTCTGATTATTGCTTTGTCAAGCTTTACGCCGCTTTGAATCATCTGCTGGACAATTTTTAACACAGCGGAATCCGCTTCAATTCCTGCCGAATTTAAAAATTCTAATAGTGTGTGTGGAAAGATGTCCGCATTTTTTTGATCTGAAACTGTTTTTAGAAAGATTTTTGAATCTGCTCCGATTTCGAGTGTGGCTTTGAATGAGCTTCCTTCAGAAAGAGGAATTTTGCTTTTTACATTGATTTTTGAGCCTTGAAGAAAAACTGTGTAGTTTCCGTTTCCAAGATTTTTTATAACTTTTACAGAAACTTCGTCTCTGGCGGCAAAGTTTTTCTGCGGAATGTTTTGGCTCTGAACGTATGCGTTTTTTATGCTGTCGATTGGTGCGGACATTTTGTTAATTTTATAAGCATTGACAAAAAAAGGGAAGACACAAAATGTATCTTCCCTTGAATTAAGCTGTAAGAATGTAGGATTCTCTAAAAATCTTATTTCTTTGCTTTTGCTGCTGCAGATGCTGCGGCTTCTTCTGCCTTGTGCTCTGCGTTGATTGCAGCTTCTTTTTTGTCTTCTGCTGCGTTTGCTGCTTTAGCTGCTGCAAGTTTTGCGTTTGCCTTTGGTCCGAGAAGCTCCTTGATTTTTGCAGCTTTTCCAACCTTGTCGCGAACGTAGTAAATCTTTGAGCGGCGAACTTTTCCAAGGCGGACAATTTCAACCTTGATAATGCGCGGGCTGTTTACAGGGAATACACGCTCAACGCCAACACCGTAGCTAGTCTTGCGAACTGTGAATGTCTTTGAAATACCTGAGTTCTTGAAGCAAATAACAAGACCTTCATAAATCTGAATGCGTTTTGTTTTTCCTTCGATGATTTCAAAGTGAACTTTTACAGTGTCTCCTACGCTGAAGTATTCTGCGTTAGGTTTCTTCTGCTGTTCTTCAATAGTCTTTATAAGATCCATTTTTATCTCCTATTTGCCGCTGTCTTTTGTTCTTGACTGAACATAACGCAGCTTGCTTTTTTGCTTGCGGTCGTTCTTGTATGTTACAAAGTCCGTAAGCGTCCCGATCATTTTTTCTGCTTCTTCTGTAAGGGTACCGTCAGCTCTTGCCTTTTGAATCAGATCCGGTCTGTTCCGCAAGGTTTTCTGAAGGCTCTTAAAAAGCCGCCACTTTCGGATTTCTTCATGGTTTCCGCTGCTTAAAACAGCCGGCACTTCCATGCCTTTGTATACATTCGGCCTTGTATACTGGGGATATTCCAAAAGGCTGCCTGAAAAACTTTCTTCATCCAAAGATTCGCTGGTTATTACGCCGTCAACAAGCCTGTAAACTGTGTCTACAATAACTGTAGCGGCTACTTCTCCGCTGGACATTACGTAATCCCCTATGGAGATTTCCTCGTCAACGTAGCAGTCAATAATCCGCTGGTCGATACCTTCATATCGTCCGCAAATCAGGACAATTTCATCTTTCCGGCTGAGTTCCTGGGCTTTTTTCTGTGTAAAAGGCTTTCCGCTTGGCGTAACATAAATAACATGCTTCGTCTTTTTGTATGCTTCTACACTGTCCAATGCCAGTCCTAGAGGTTCCGGGAGCAAAAGCTGTCCAGCGCCTCCGCCGTAGGGAGCGTCATCACAAGTGTGGTGTCTATCAAAGGCAAAATCCCTGATATTGACCAAATCGTAGGCAATAATTCCTTTCTCTACCGCTTTCGCCATGATCGAGCTTGTAAAAAAAGCGCGCGGAATTTCAGGAAATAAGGTCAGCACAGTAAATTTCATAGGAGTTACTCCAGAATCCAGAGGTGCATGAGCTGCATAGTTTTATTTTCAATATCGACTTTGCCAATAAACTGGTCTTTAAATGGAACAAAAACTGTTCTTGCTCCGCCATTTTTATTCAGTTTAACCGAATCGTCCAAAAAACTGCAAGCCTCGGACAGCAAAATCTCAACGAGATAACCTGATCCGCCTTCCATTACGTTTGTGACTGTTCCAACAATTGAATTTTCGTCAATTGCCGGTGCGGTATTGCCCGCCGTTTCCTTTTTATACCATACCGAGCATCCTTTTAAATCCTCGATATACCACTCATTTTTCTGCAGCTTATGAGCGTTTTTGCGCGGAACTACGATTTTCCACCTGTTGTATCTTGCAGCTTCTTCAGGTGAATTTATTCCAGCTAGTTTCATGTACAGAGTGGACGCCGCTTCCTTTGTTGATTCAACTTTGAAAGTTTTTTCAGCTGTTCCGTCTGACAAAGCCACTTCTTCCATACTTGCAAAATGCCCGTACTCGCCGGAAGTGCTTTCTACTTTGAATTCGCCCGTTATTCCATGGGAACCGCGGACAATGCCAACTACAAACCGCTCTGTCATCGCATTCGATGCCATTAGTCCAGAATTTCCAGGCTGTAATGCTTTCCGTCTTTATTTGACGTTGCGCTTAAAACAGTACGCAGAGCTTTTGCAATACGACCGTATTTGCCAATAACCTTGCCAATATCACCTTGTGCAACGCTTAACTGAAGAACAGGTCCGCGCTCGCCTTCGGTTTCCGTTACAGAGACTGCATTTGGATCATCGACCAATGACTTTGCAATAAATTCAATCAGGTCTTTTTCCATGTTGTGCTCCCTGTAATTTATTTGGTGATTTTTGTTCCGTCAGCAGCCAATCCGCCCTGTCTGAAAATCTTTTTTACGATTTCTGTAGGCTGAGCTCCAACGCTGATCCAGTATTTGGCGCGTTCTTCATTGAAAGAAGTCTGGCTTCCTTCTGCAGCGATTGGATGGTACTGTCCGATTTCTTCGATTGTTGCGCCATCACGTGGTTTTGCTGCGTCAAGGACGACAATGCGGTAGTCTGGGCGTTTTTTTGTGCCCATCTTCTTTAGTCTGATTTTGACCAATTTTTTCCTCCGATATGAGTTTTCCACACTAAACAGTGTGAACTAACATTTTAGTGAAAAGATTCAGTAAATTCAAGAGTTAAAAGCATTTATGGCGCAGTTTCATTGTAAAAAAAATAGTTCTGTTCATTTTGCGCAACTGATTGCTCTTTGCTTTTTCCTTTAACTTGCTAACTGAAAAATTCTTTGTTATCATAAAGTCATCTTTAAAAACTCACTTTAATTTTTGAATTGCGAGGTTTCAAATGGCTGAATTGTATAATCCAAATTCGCTTCCTGCTGATTTTGTAAAGTTTTACGGCGGAACAGAAGATTCTGTAAAGATTTTTTCTTCACCAGCAAGAATTAACATTATAGGCGAGCATATTGACTACAACGGCGGAAAAGTTTTCCCTGCTGCTATAAACCGCTATCTTTATGTTGCCATTAGAAAACGCAATGACACAAAAGTTGTCTACAACGACCTTAAATTTCCTGGAAAATATGAATTTGACATAAATGATGACTTTAAATATGCCAAGGAAAACGGATATGCAAACTATCTGAACGGAATTCTTTCCCAGATGAAGGAAAAAGGCTTTAAATTTGACTGCGGATTTGAAATTCTCATGGTAAGCAATGTTCCTGCGGCCGGCGGAATTTCATCTTCTTCTGCCCTTGAATGCGGTTTTGCCTATGCTGTAAGTGAAACTTTTGGCTTTGGAATCGACCGTGTTGAAATTGCCAAGCTTGGCCAGATGAGCGAGCATAATTTTATGAATGTAAACTGCGGAATTATGGATCAGTTTATAATTTCCACAGGAAAAAAGAATACAGCGATTGTCCTTGACTGCAACACGCTTGAGTATGAATATGTTCCGCTTGAGCTTGGAGACTATAGATTTGTTGTCATGAACACAAACAAGCAGCGCCGCCTTGCAGACAGCAAGTACAATGAGCGCAGAAGCCAGTGCGAGGAGGCTTTGAAGATTCTTCAGGAGGGAGGCGTGAAAATTTCCGCATTGTGCGAGCTTACTCCAGAGCAGTGGGAAAATTCAAAGTCTTTGATAAAAGATGAGCTTCTTGTTCGCCGCGCAAAGCATTGTGTCTATGAAAATCAGCGTGTAAAAGACGCCGTTAGCGCATTAAAAGCCGGAAATCTTGAAAAACTCGGCAAGCTCCTGAACGAAAGCCACGAGTCCCTCAAAAGCGACTATGAAGTTACAGGAATTGAGCTTGATACTCTTGCGGAAACTGCCCAGAAGCAGGACGGATGCATCGGAGCAAGAATGACTGGAGCTGGTTTTGGCGGCTGCGGAATCGCGCTTGTTCATAAAGACAAAGTTGAACAGTTTGTTGAAAATGTCCAGACTGAATACAAGAAAGTTGTAGGATACGAAGCTTCATTCTTTGACTGCGAAAGCGGCGATGGAGTTTCTCACTTCAACTAAAATATTTACTCTGAAAGTTGAGTTTTATTAAAAACCATTGTTTAACTTAACTGTCATTCCCGTGCAGTGCGCCGCAAGGCGGACGTTGACACGGGAATCTTTAGTTCTATGGGATTATCTGGTCAAGCCAGATAATGACAGTAAAGTATAAAATTCAGAATTCGTCTTTTTAAGTTTTTCAAGATTTATTTGGCTTTTAAAAGTTATTTTCTTCTATATAATAAACTATACCAGGGCAAACGCATGTAAAAACTCTTTCTGATAAAATTACAGAAAGTGTGAAA
>JAUNWH010000003.1:38292-98486 GCA_030540405.1 Spirochaetales bacterium | reverse complement strand
TGCCTTTCAAAAAGCTTGCGGCTGACCGCCGCAGGTGGACATCAATATACTGCGTCTCCACCCTCCTTGTCAACACTAAATCCGCCTTTTTTATGAAATTTTCAAACTTTTTTTGCTTTTTTCATACAAAAGATTATCGGGTCGAGCCCGAGGATGACAGGGTGGATTGCCGTGTCGGGGCACGGCAATGACAGGTTGCCTTTTATCATTCCACGGCTTGATCGGACAATCTCTTTCACTCACTCGGAGGAATGTCGCCGTCGGTGCAGATTACGGTTGCTCTGGACAGCGCGATGTTTCCATTTTCTCCATAGGCTTGAACACTGCTAATATTAGGCTTGACTTTTGTTTCCCAGTCGGATTTTTTACCTTGATATTTTACCGTCTTTAGATTTGTACAAGAGTAAAATGCAGCTATACCTATTTCTGTAACGCTGGCGGGAATTGTTATGCTTTCGAGCGAGGAACATTCATAAAAAAGTCCGACTGACAGTTTAGTCACACCGTCTGGAATCACAACATTCTTAAGGTTGCTGCAAGACATAAAAGCACCAGACTCGCCAAAATTATCTTCTTCAAATTCCTTCAACGTGGAAGGAAGCGTTACATCTACAAGTGAACTGCAATATTCAAATACATAATATCCTAAACTTTCCACTCCCTCGGGAATTACGATTTTTTCTAGTGAACTACAGCCATTAAATGCCCTATAAAGTTTTCTCAAGGATGAAGGAAGAGTCACATTCTTCAGGCTTGTACAGTCTTCAAAAGTAGCACCAAGTTCCTGAACACCTTCCGGCACGACGATTTCCGTCAAGTTAGAGCATAAATTGAAGGCGAAATTCCCAATAGAATCAAGCGTTTTTGGCAGAACCACATCCACAAGATTTATGCACCTGGTAAATGCGTAGCTTCCAATACTTTTGACGCTTTGTGGAAGAATGATTCCCGAAAGATTTTCACAGCTAAAGCTATAAGTGCCCCTGAACGCATCAGCAGGAATCGCCGTAAGGTCATCAGTTCCACTCAAGTCAAGTATGATTTTTGCATCCGGATAACTTTGCTGCAACGCCAAGAGCGCCGACTGCATTTGAGAAAGAGTATCGGAATCGGTCTTTGCTAGATAGTCCGCGATGTTTCCCACAACACTGACCGTATGCACGCCGCTTTCTGTAATGCCTTCGATTTTTTTGAGCGCGTTCTCAGCCGTAAGCCCCCACTTTGCATAGAGAGTAAGGTCTGCGTCCAGCGTGATTTTTTCGCCAGCCGCGTAGTTTTTGCCGGTCGCATTCGCTTTTGTGTTCCAGCCGGCAAAAGTGTAGCTAAAGCCGTCTTGTGTAAATGCAGTTCCAGCCGGAAGTGTTATTTCTGTTCCGGCAACTTCGGTTATGCTTTGCAATTCGCCAAGATTTCCGCCGTTTACGTTAAAGGTTACGGTGTAGGTTACTTTTGGGGGTTCAGGATTTGAAGGATTTGTGTCTGAGCCGCCGCTTGAGCCGTCCGAACAAGAAGTGAATGAGAGCGCAAAGCTAAATGCAAGAATGCACGCTATGACCGCATGGGGGGGGGAAGAACTTGTGGTTGATTTTCATTTTGTCTCCATAAAAATATATTTGTCTTGTTTTATAATTATAGTATGTTTATTTGAAATGACAACTTAAATTGAAGAAAAAGTGAAAAAAGTTTGTCTAGCAAAGGGGATTGCCATGTCAATGCACGGCAATGGCAAATGAGCAAGATGAATATTGAAACTTGTCATATTTGGGCTTGCCCCGAAGATCTATTGCATAGATTCCACAGTCGAATCCAAGGAATGACAAAGCGTTTTCAGCTGCTTTTCTTTAAAATCACAAAACTTTTGGCTTCCACGGTGCTTGGAACAAAATCTTTTTGCTCTGGTTTTCCGCTTAAAATTTCTATGGAATTCGCAAATCCGGCTGAATCGATTTTTGCAGAAGAATCCGTGGCGTTAAAATATATGCAGAAATTTCCGGCAGTATACTTTGTAAATCCAGGAAAAATTGTCTGCGCAGAACAATCAGTTTTTGAGCCAAACGAATCAGAATTTTCCCGGCGGAAGGCAAGCAACCCTTTGTACGCATTGAAAACATCAGAATAATGCGTTTTAAATTCCAAGCTAATTTGATTTATTTTATCGCTCGAATTGTAGCTGTTTTCATTTCCCTGCTTTGTACGAAGAAATTCCTGTCCGCCGTTTATAAAAGGAGTTCCCTGCGCAAGAATGATATACGCCGCCGCAAGGATATCCTGCCTTTTCACTTTTTCAAGCCCGTCATTTCCGATTGCCTCAAAAAGATTTCCTGAATACGAAGTTTTTTCAAGATACGAAATTGCAAGCTTGTCGAACAAAGTGTAGTTGTCATGGCATTCAACGTAATGAATTGAAAGGCTTGGAATGCCGCTTGGATTCCGGTTGTTTTTTCCAGTCGCGCCAAGAAGTCCTTTTTCAATTTCTGAATCGCAAAAGTTTTCCTGAACCTGGCCTTTCGCAAATCCGCCGAATTCGCTTCCTTTTATTGCGTCTCTAAAATCATCATTGAACGCTCCGACTCCGCAATTTTCGCCGCAAGCAACTGAACCTGCGCATCCATTTTTTACAGCGCATTCTCCGCCAGTCCAAGGCTCTCCGTAAACCATTACGCACGGATCAATTTTTTTCAGCTCGCAGAAAATTTCCGACATAGTTTCCTGCTCCTGAACGCCCATAAGATCAAAGCGGAATCCGTTTATATGGAAATCTTTCATCCAGTGCTTAAGAGAATCGAGCACATATTTTTTTACCATTTTGTGATTTGTGGCGATTTCGTTTCCGCAGCCTGAACCGTTGGAATATCCGCCTTCAAAATTAAGCCGGTAAAAATATTTTGGAACAGTCATGTCGTAAAGCGAATTGTTTTCCGCGCCGTCAGTGTGATTGTAAACAACGTCCATTATCACGGCAATTCCCGCGTCATGGAACGACTTTACCATTTGCTGCATTTCTTTTACAGCCTGAATTCCGTCAGTGTATCCTTGCGAAACGTAGCGGCCTTCTGGAACATTATAATGAAAAGGATTGTAGCCCCAGTTGTATGAAAGGTCTGAATTTTTTTGTGCATAATCGAACATCGGAAGAATCTGAACATGAGTTACGCCCAGCTCTTTTAAATGCGAAATTATTTTAGAATCTGCAACTTCAAGAAATTTTCCAGTTGAAGCTGGATTTACAGCGCGGCTCCAGTCCCGGATGTGCATTTCATAAATTACAGCTTTTGAATAATCAGTTTCTTTAAATGGATTTTTATATTCAGATTTTTCTATGACTGCGATTTGAGACGCAACAGAATCTGGAGATGCGACTGTGTGCCAAATGTCGGCAACTTTATAAACTTCCTCTCCAAAAGAAATTTCATACTGATAGTAAGAGCAGCCTTCATAAGAGCCGCTAAAAAACCAGACGCCTTTTTCCTTGCGTTCCATTTGCTTTGCGGCGCATAATTTTTTTGCAGCTGAATCTTTAAACAGCAAAAGACGCACATTGTCAGCGGTCGGCGCCCAGCATTTAAAAGACGCAGAAGTTCCGTTAAGTGTCAAGCCAAGGTCATTTCCGTCGTAATAAAAAGCGGAATCAATCGACTCCGCTGAGTTTTCATTTGAATAATATTTTTTGTCCACATTGAAATTATACAGGAAATAAAACAAGTTTCAATGCGGATTTTTTTCAGCCGGAAATTTTAAAGCGACTTTAATTCAGCGGAAACAACTTTCCATTCGCCGTTTTCTTTTGCAACTTCAAGCCAGGCATATTTTTCTTCAAGAAGCGGACCTGGATTTATTATTGTTGTAGCTCCAAGTTTGCAAATTCCTGCGCTTTCGTGAATGTGCCCGGTAACAACTGCAAGCGGTTTATACTGCTCAATAAATTGCGTAAAAAGCTGGCTTCCAACATGAACGCCTCCTGAAATTTTATCGCAGTCTGTATTCTTTGGAGGATTGTGGCTGATCGCAATCAAGTTGCTCCATTCCTGCTCGCCTTGTTCCGTGATAATTTTAAAGTCTGCCATAAGTTCTTCTTCTGATTTTTCATTCGGAGTTGTGCCTGTGAATTTGCTTCCGCCACCGCTTCCTGCAAACGCAAGACCTTCATACATAACAAGCTGTTTTTCCACGGAAATATCACGCTTTTCAGTTTCTTCAATAAAAGAAGGATTGTCGCAGTTCCCGATTACAGAAAAAATTGTATCGTGCTTGGAGCAAAGTTTTTCAAGAGCAGGAAGTCCAGTTTCCTCGCTGCCAAATTTTGCAAAGTCTCCGGCAAAAATAACGCCGTCCGCCTGCTTGAAAATTTCATCCATTTTATCAAGAACTTCTAAATTTCCGTGCAAATCTGATATTAGTAAAAATTTCATTTTAATGCCTCCGAAAAAATTGATTTAAATTTCAGCAAGAACTTTTTTAAGTTTGTCCATCTGTTCTTTTGTTCCAATCGTTATGCGCACGAAATCTTCAATGCCCGGCGTGTCAAAATGGCGGATAAGAATTCCGGCCTTTTTTACAGCTTCGTAAATTGAAGTTCCGCTCATTCCATCTTTTTTTGCAAAAATAAAATTTGTCTTGCTTTCAATAACAAACCAATTTTTTGAGCTCAAAAATTCAGTAAGAAGATTTCTTTCATTCACAATTTTTTTTGCATTTTCTTCATAATAAGAATAATTTTCACAAGCGGCTTTTCCAGCTGTCTGCGCAAGAAAATCAACTGGAAAATGATTGAATGAATTTTTTACTGTAAAAACTGAATTTATAAGTTCTGGATTCGCAACGGCAAAACCAAGCCTCATTCCGGCGAGTGAAAAACTTTTGCTGAACGTGCGCACAATGACAAGATTTTTGTAATCCTTTAAAAGTGAAAGGCAGCTTTCTTCACCAAAATCCGCATAAGCTTCATCAACAACAAGAATTCTGTCCGAAGGAATTTTTTTCAGGAGAGATTCAACTTCCGCGCGCTTCAAGGCAATTCCGGTTGGAGCATTCGGGTTGGCAAAAATTATCGGGCTGTTGTTTTTTTCAGACTCGGAAAGCATTTTGTCTGTGTCCAAGCTCCAGTCATTTTTGAGCGGAATTTTCTGCATCGGAATATTGTAGAATCCGCAGTAAACGGGATAAAAACTGTAAGTGAATTCAGGAAGAACAAGCGGACAGTTGCTGCCAAAAAATGTATAAAAAACAAAAGAAAGAACTTCATCGCTTCCGTTTCCGCAGAAAATCATTTGCGGAGTTATTTTAAATCCAAGTTCTTTTTTTGCATTCTGGGAATTGCAAAGAACTCCGCCCGTGGAATTAAGCATATCGGCAATCGCAGTTCTAAGTTCAACTGAATCTGGATCTGGATAAAGTCCAAGTTTTTCACGATGACAAGACGCAGCTTTTTTTACAGCTTTTGCAACGTTCTTGCTCGGCGGATACGGATTTTCATTTGCGTTCAGCTTAATATAAATTCTGTCCTTTGGCTGCTCGCCGGGAACATAAGGATGAAGATTTTCTAACCGTTCAGATAACATTTTTACCTCGAAAAAAAATATGCGAATTCAAGATTTATAAAACCTGCCGCAGAAAAAGCAGCAGATTTTTTTACCTACATTTTAAATGACTTTAGTCTTTCGCAGGCTTCCTGAATATTTTCGCGGTGTCCAAATGAACTGAAGCGGATAAAACTTTCACCGCTTGGCCCGAATCCTGCACCCGGAGTTACAACTACATTGCACTGGCTAAGAATTTGATCGAACACGTCCCAGCTTTTTTTACCAGGAAATTTTGCCCAGACATAAGGAGCGTTTCCGCCTGAATAAACTTCAACGCCCATCGCCTTGAAATTTTCACTTTCCAAAGCAGAGCGGATCAATGCGGCGTTCTCAAGATAATAGCTTATTGTTTCCTGCATTTCTTTAAGGCCGGTTTCATCCAATGCGGCAAATCCTCCAGCCTGCGCAATATTGCTTGCTCCGTTGAATGCGGTGTTTGTTATGCGCGCCCAAGCATCTGCAATTTTTGAACCGTCATCAAATTTTAAATTCTCTGGAACTACGCACCATCCAAGGCGGACTCCAGTAAATCCTGCTGGCTTTGAAAACGACTGCATTTCAATTGCACAGTCCTTTGCGCCTTCAATTTCATAAATTGACTTAGGAAGATTTTCATCACGGATAAACGCTGAATACGCCGCGTCAAAAAGAACAACACATCCATTCGCTTTTGCAAACTTTACAAGCTCGGTGAGATTTTCTTTTGTTGCAACTGCGCCGGTAGGATTGTTCGGCGAGCATATATAAATCAGGCTGTCTTTTTTTACAGCAGACAAATCCGGGAAAAATCCGTTTTCAGGAAGACACGGCATATAAGTTATATCCTTGAATCCGTTTTCTGTAACAGGCTCTTTTCCGCCAGCACCAACCATTACAGTTCCGTCAACATAAACTGGATAAGAAGGATCTTGAACCGCAACATTCACATCCGCGCCAAACATTGCCTGAAGCCGACCAAGATCGCACTTTGCTCCGTCCGAAACAAAAATTTCACTTGGCTTGATTTCGCCATTGTAAATTGCCTTTGAAATGCGCTCGCGAAGTTTCGGCATTCCTGCGCTGTCATCCTGATAGCCTTCATAGCCTTCTTTTGTTCCAAGCGCTTCCACAAAATTTTTCATTTCTTCAACAATGTGGGGAGCAAGCGGCTCTGTTGTGTTTCCAATTCCGAGGCTGATTATTTTTGCTTCTGGATGCTGAGCCTGAAATGCCTTTCGTCTTTTTGCAATTTCCGGGAAAAGATAGCCTTTTGCAAGATTTGTGTAGTTTTTGTTTCTCTTTATCATTTTGATTTCCTCTGTTCAATTTTTGAAAAGTTTAGCATTTTTGCAAGTTTGCTACAATGAAAAAATTAAAGCAAAAAAAACGACCTTCTGAAAAACAGAAGGCCAAAAACGAAGGAGGTTTATGTAAGAAAGAAAATTATTTTATACGGTAAGTTTCAACCATGTATCTGATTGAAGTTCCACTGTCATCTTCAAGAGTTTTCTTTACAACGAAGACAAGGCTTTTTCCTGATTTATCTGCAAAAATTCTTTCAATCTGATATGCAGTAATTCCCTTGCGTTCAAAAGCTGGAGTTCCAACAGCAAAAGAAGAAACTGTGTTTCCAGAAGAATCTTTTTTTAGAACTTCAATAAAAAATTTTGATCGGCAATTTTTTCCGCTTCCATTAAAAGACGGAACAAGGCGCACGTGATAAAGAATTCCGGACACGTCGGAAATTCCTTCAAAGTCCTTGAACACAATTTCTTCTGTAGGAGATTTTGTTTCTGACTCGCGCAGATATAAAAGTGTTCCAACTCCGGCTGGCTTTGCGTTGTACTTTGAAATTTTCCAGTTGCATTTTGCCTTTAAATTTTCGTAAGCGGTTTTTCCTGAAATATCCAAGGAAGAATCTCTTGACTTGAAAACTTCGCCTTTTACAAAATCATTTGCGGCAACATCAACCGTGTAAACTTCCGCCCAAGGCTCGTAAGTTTTATCTGTTTTTCCGTACTGGCCAAAAAGATAATATTTTCCGTCCTCAGAAAAACCTATATCGTCAAAAGAAGCGGCGTCTCCTGCAAATAAACTGCACACAGCAAAAAAAACAGAAAATGCGCAAACTAAAATCTTTTTCATTTTATTCCTCCCGGAAAAAACTTCGCAAGAAAATGCTGGAAGTTTCCACAGATAAATTTTCGGCAAGCAAAAATAAATCTTTAGGAAAGAATTCCGCGGAAAGGAAAAACAGTTTCCCTTGATAAAAAGAAACCGCTGGAGTATTCTTTAGGCATGACTTTAAAAAACAAGAACAGAATTTTTCTTTTTCTATTTATATTCAGCGCTATAATTTTTTTGTTCAATATTACAGTTCTTTGCATTGCGGCTGCGGCAAAATCAATAGTTCCGCCAATAAACCCGATGCGTCCGTTTGTTCTTATTCCAAAAGGCGGATTGTGTCCGTACAATTTTAATTCATCACTGGCAGCAATAATTACATTCAGTCTTTCAGCCCCAGCACTTTCAATTGCAATCTTCAAAGGATTTGAAAAAACTCCTTCACTTGAAATTTTATTTTTTTCCGGATTCATAATCAGCTGCGTTACAGAAAGCGCAAGAATTCTTTTGCCGATGTTTGGATTCTGGAAAACAAATTCGCTGTTTTTAATTTACATCGGACGGATTGTGGCAGCCGGAAGATTTCTTGCGCCGATGAGTCTTTTCTTTGCGACAGTTTTTTCTTCCGCGGAAGAACTTCAAAATGCGGAACGGAATATTTTTATTTTGCTTGCTTCAACTTGCGCATTCGGATTTTTTTACCCAATGGACACAACTATAACAACTTCAACTTGCACAGTTCTTTGGGGCTTTAGAAAATTTTTTGCGGTCATAAGAGTTTTTATTGTTGTAGTAACAATTTTTTCAATTTTGGCAGAAGCTTACACAAAAGGAATAAAAGAGATTTACATAAAGGCATTTGGCGTTATAGTTCTTGCGGCAGGCTATGGACTTTTATGCAACACAGACTGCTGGCTTGAATTTTTTATAGCAGTTATTCTTTATGTTTCAGGATGTTTTCTTTACTTAAAAACCGTTCACTATTTGGAAAATACCTGGAACTAGCAAAGCAAATACTGAGCCAATCCGCCGAGCAAAACTGGAATAAAAAGATTGTCAAAGTCCTTTAACGGAAGAATTTCAATAAGCATTCCGGCTCCTGCAATTATGAGCGAAACTTTTGTTATGTCCGCTTGGCCTTGAAACATAAAAAAGCAAGCCAGATAGCAAGAAATAAAAATCGCAGTAAAACAAGTGAGGCTTCCTGCAACAGTTTTTCCTTCTGTAAATGGAATCTGAACTCTTCCAAAAAGTTTTCCAGCAAGACTTGCAAGTCCGTCTCCAAATGCAAGAGCGTAAATTCCGATTGCAGCCGGAAGTTTTTCCCACAAAATCGCGCTCGAGATAATTCCCAGAACCAGCGTTACAGGACCTAGAACAAATTTGTTTTCATCGCGTTTTCTAGCAGCGGCTTCTGTTACAGCAGAAATCAAAAAAACTTCTTTTCCATTCAGGCGCAAAATTTCCGCAGCAGAATAAAAAGCAACCAACGCAAAAAGACATGCAATAGTCGGCTTATATGCAATCCAAAGAAAACACGGAACAAACGCACTGCATAGATGAATAGACTTTCTGAAAAGCTCTTTTAAAATTCCAATTATTTTTTGGCGAGAAATTATTCCGCTGTATTTTTTTGAGAAAAGAGCCATCATAATTACTCCAGTCCTTCCTCTCCATTTAAAATCCGCGGAATTTCTGTATAGATTTCAGGTTCGTATCCAGAAACGGGGCGAGTTATGTATTTTATATTTTGCTCGGCAAGATTTGAACCGTCAAGCCTTATCATTGTTGTCTGGTTTCTTGTCATTGCGTCCCATGCTCTAAGACTTTCCTGCAAGCAAACAATTGACTTTGCATTCAACAAGCTGTTTCCTGTTGCAGATGCAATTCTTGAAAGCGTAACTCCAAGATTGTTAGAAGCCTTCATGTAAGTATCGACAATATCAGCATGGTCATCGCGAATCTGCGGAAGCACAACTCCATATTTTTCGCGTTCAACATCAAGAATAGAAAGAAGCCTTTCGTAATATCCGCGCGCAATATAATTGTCTCCGCTCAAATTCAAAGTGTTCGCAAGAGCAAGCAAAAGATGAGTGTCGTTTTCATTTGTATCCTGGCTTTTTATAAATGAGCCCAAGGCAGCAGGATAATTTCTATTCTGATACTGAATATATCCAATTCTATAGCGCACAGATGAAGTATCGTGCTTGTTGTTTACCGCATTCTGATAATTCTTTAAAGCAGCCGCATTATCCCCGGAAATAAAATAGTCCAAGTCCGCCAAATCAGAATACAAAGTTCCAACATTTTCATCGCTTTCAAATCCGCTGGAATCACGCTCATGCTCAAAAATTTCAATTCCCTTTCCGTACAATTCTTCCGCAGTAAGATACTCACGCTGATTCCGCATTTCTTCGCCCAAAAGCCTGACTGCATTTATGTATTTGTAAGTGTCCTTTCGGTTTCTCTTTGGCTGATTCTCAAAAGAATTTATAGAAGCCTCAAGAAGTTTTGCAGCATTACGTCCGTTTCTAGTTTCAACAAAATAACGGCCCATATTGTAAAGCGCAACTGAATTTTCCGGCGCAGATTTCAGCGCAGTTTCCAAAAGCTTTCTGACATCTTCTATAGAGAACCTTAAATTTTCTTCTGACGGACGAAGTTTTCCATAACGCTTGTCGAGCATATATCCGCTAAGCTCAATCAAGTCCTTTAAAGAAATGGCATTCTTTTTTCCCATCAGAATATTTTTGTACATAAGAACTTGGCGCAAATTATCTGTGCGGATAAAATATCTCATCTGGCGTGAAAGATAAAGGTCGTTGATTCCGTAAAGCTGAGTCAGCAAATCGTACTGTTCTTTTGCTAAAGGAAATTTTTCAGCATTTCTGTCCGAAGCCCATTCAAGGTACAAGTCGCCCAACGCAAGCAAAGCATCCGAATCATTTATGTGATAGTCAAGAACTTCACGCTTTAAAATCCGCTCGCCTTCCTCATAGTTGTACAAGCCTGAAGTTTCCATGTCCGCCCATTCAAGTCCGGCTTTTTTATCATGGTTGTAACGCTGAAGAATTGCACGATACATCATTCTGGAACGGTCGTACTGCCTGTGATTTCTGTAGCCTTGGGCAAAACGGAAAAACCATTTTTTTACAGGTTTATATGTCAAAGCCTGATTGAATTTTTTTTCAGACTGCGGATACTGATTGTCCTGCAAAAGCGCGTATCCCTGTTTGTAAAGGCTGCTTGCTCTTGCCGGTTTGTAAATAAAATTGTTTGTAAGCGTAAAAATACAGAAAACAAGAATCGCAGCGGCAGTTGTAAAAATCGCACTAGGAATTATTCTGTTTTTAAGCTGATACTCAATTGATTTTTTGTAGGCTTCATATTCAGCGGCGGAACGGCGTTCAAAATCCCGCGGAACATCGAGCGAAATATCAAGGAGCTTTTCAAGTTCAGAGGCAACTTGGCGCGCAGGTGCTTTTCTTAAAACTTTTTCAAGAACTGAAAAAATTGCGTCATCTGTAAATTCATTTTTTACAACAAAATCTTCAAGCGCAATTCTTACATTCAGCGGATAAGTCGCAAGATTTTTCTGGAATCTTTTGTATTCCGCATCTGTAAAAGTGTTCTTTGGCTTTTCAGTTCCTTTTGCTTCTGCGGCATTGGAAAAATCGGCAGTCGCAACATCTGGCTTTTTTGTAAGGTCGGCAGTCGCAATGTCAGAAAATCCCGGAATATGAAATTCGTCATCACCGTCAGAATCAACTCCGCCAAGCTCAAATCCACTGTCTTCTTGATTCGAAAAGTCAAGGTCGTTTATGTCGCTCGTGTCAAAAGTTTCAACTGGCTCATCTTCTGGGACATCCATTTCCGGAGAAAAAAGCTCGCCATCAGTTGCGGCCGAAGCGGAAGTATTTTGCTCTGTATTTTCATTTTCTGACTTGTCGAAATTCGGCACAGAAACTTCTTCATTAAAATCAGGCAAGGAATCCGCATTGTCCGACGGCATATCAAAATCAGGCAAGTCAATGTCAGAAAAATCGTCAGCTTTAGTTTCTGTATTTTCTGCTGAAGGCTCTGAAATATTTTCTTTAGGCGCATCAAAATTTTCTGTTTTTGGCGCAGAAGAATTTTCATCATTCAAACTGTCAAGATCAAGCGAACCCAAGTCAAAGGAATTTTCATCCGCAGGAATTTCTTGCGAGTTTTCTTCTTTGTCTTCTGGCTTTTTATCTGCTGAAGGAACATCCATTTCGGCAATTCCGCTCAAAGAATCTGCAAGGGAATCGGTGTCAAGATCCGGCAGAACATTTTCCTGGCTCGAATCAGATTCAGACGGCATATCAAAAAGCGACTCATCAAAAGCAGTTCCGTCCGGCTCTGAAGCAGGAATAGAATTTTTTGAAGCAGAATCAGCATCAAAAGAATCCATGTTAAAAATATCAGGATTTACAGATTCTTCGCTTTCTTCAGATTTTTTTTCATCATTGGAAATTTGCGGCTCGTCTTGCGCTTGAGGTTCTGGGCTGGATGCAAGAAGAGATTCCAAGTCCATGTCTTCAATTCCAATTTCTTCTGGCTCTGGTTCAGGCTCCGGCTCTTTTTTATCTTCAAATTCAGACAAGTCAAGGTCGGACAAATCCATGTCTCCGGCAGAAGGCAAAAGGTCTGAAACATCAGGAACCGCTTCTTCTTCAATCGCAGCTGGCTTTTGCTCAGAACTAGATTCGGAATCATCGCTGTCCATAAAGTCGGAAAAATCATTTGCTTCACGTTTGCGTTCTTCTGCGGCCGCGGCAGCTTGCGCCTGGTCTTCTTCTGAAAGAGCTGGAAGTCCGTTTATAAAATCTTCAGAATCATCTATGTCTGCGACATCTTTGGGGATTTTTACTGTTACTGGTTTTTCTCCGCGGGCAGCCCGGATTTTTACTTCATCACCGAGATTCAATATATCCGAATTAAACTGCTGCAGCTGCTTTAGTCCTGGCATGGTTAAAAATTATACTCCTCAAAGCGACATGGTTTCAAGTCTAATATCGGCACACAAATCCGCCAAGTTTAGAAAATTGAAATCCGCAGAAACTCACAAAGTTTCAGCTAAAAAATAGAATTCAACTTTAAAATAAAAAATTCCGAAAATACATATATGAAGAAATTACTTTGCGCTATTTTTTCAGTTTTTCTTTTTTTATCTTCTGCGGAACTTTTTTGCGCAGAATCAAAAGTCATGCTCACAGACGAAGAACTTGACTACGCCGAACTCGTGAACACAATTCAAGATGCAGGCTCTCCATATCTCAAAGGCGACTATGCAATTTTCACATCAAAAAGCAACGCGCGCCACATTGGAATCGCATTTGACTTTGAAGGATTCAAGACAATCCATTCATTCAAGATAAAAAAATTCATAGACATGGAATACAAAGAAGCCGGCTCAATTTATTTTTATATTCTGAAAGTTCCGAAAAATGTTCTTGAAATAAATTACAGGCTGATTATAGACGGACTTTGGACAGTTGATCCGCTCAATGATGAAACCGTTTTCAGCAGGGAAACAAATCTTGTGCTTTCCCATTTTAATGCGTCGCGCGAAATTCCGCAGGTAACTGAAAAAATCAGCGACGGAAAAATTCGTTTTGTCTACAAAGGAAAATCCGGTCAGAAAGTTCGTGTAGGCGGAAACTTTACAAACTGGGACAGCTGGATTTACCAGATGAGCGAAGTTGCGCCGGGAATCTATCAGTTTGAAATTCCGCTTCCGCCTGGAAAATATGAATACGCCTTTTACACTGGAATAAATTCTTTTCCAGACTCAGGAAATCCTCAGAAATGCTACACTCCCGATGGAAAAACAGCATCTCTGATTGTCCTGGACTAGAACTTAAATCCGCCTGGCATATTAAAGCCTTTCGGAAGATTTGGCATAGAGCCGCCCATTCCCATAGCTCCCATTTGCTGCATAAGTTTTGCCTGCGCGCCGCGGTTGCGTGCAAGTTTTTTCATTGTGAGCTTTGTCTTTTCAAACTGCTTTATAAGCTTGTTTACTTCCTGAACACTTGTTCCGCTTCCTTTTGCAATTCTCTTGCGGCGAGTAGGACCTATAATCAAATGGTTCATTCTCTCTTTATATGTCATGCTTTGAATAATAGCTTTTTGATGCTTCATTCCAGCCTTGTTGATCTGCTCTTCGCTGATTTGTCCAGAAAGTCCAGGCATCATGTCAAGAAGCGATTTTATGCTTCCCATTTTTTCAACTTGCTCAAGCTGCTCAAGCATATCCTGCAACGTAAATTCATTGCGCTGCATTTTTTTCTGCATTTTAAGAGCGGCCTCCTGATCAACAGTTTCCTGGGCTTTTTCAACAAGTGAAACAACATCTCCCATTCCAAGAATTCTACTTGCAATTCTGTCTGGATGGAAAGGCTCAAAGTCTTCTGTTTTTTCACCAGTACCGATAAAGAGAATCGGTTTTTGCGTAATCGACTTCAAAGAAAGAGCCGCACCGCCACGCGCATCTGAATCAAACTTTGTAAGAATAACGCCGGTCAGTCCAAGCTGCTCATCAAAACTTTTTGCAATGTCAACAGCATTCTGACCAGTCATGGAATCCGCAACAAGAACAGTTTCCACAGGATTAAGTTTCTTTTTTATAGAAACAAGTTCAGCCATCATTTCTTCATCAATCTGAAGGCGTCCGGCTGTATCGACAATTATTGTATCAAGTCCGTTTTTCTTTGCAAAATCAACTGAATGCTCCGCAACTTTTACAGCATCTTTTGAGTCTTCTTTGTAAACAGGAACTCCGATTTTTTCGCCAAGAACACAAAGCTGCTCAACCGCCGCCGGACGAATCAAGTCGCAGGCAACAAGCAAAGGCCGCCTTCCATCTTTTTTAAGACGAGCCGCAAGTTTATGTGCCGCAGTTGTTTTTCCCGCGCCTTGAAGACCAAGCAAAAGAATTACAGACTGAGTGTCAGGACCTTTTAACGCAAGGTCAGTTTTTTTATCACCGAGCATCGCCGCAAGCTTGTCATAAATAATTTTTACAAACTGCTGGCCTGGATCTACTGCCTTTAGAACTTTTTCGCCTTTTGCCTCTTCAATTGTACTGTTTACAAACCGGCGGACAACACGCAAATTTACGTCCGCTTCCAAAAGAGCCATTTTTATCTGCTCTACGGTTTCCTCTATGTTTTTTTCTGTAATTGAAGATTTTCCGCTCAAAGTGCGGATTATTCCGCTGAAAGTTCCGGTTATTTTTTCAAGCATTTTTTACTCCGTTTTTGAAATATCGCTATCTGTTAAGCAAAAGCTCTTTAAGGCATTCTTCCGCATTGATTTCCTTATTGAGAACTTTGTACAAGGCATTGCAAATAGGAAGCTTAAGATTTTTCTGTTCCATAATTTTATGCACATATTTGCAGGCAATTGCGCCTTCCGGCAAATATCCGACCTTTTTTACATTCGCAATCAAATCATCAAGATTTTTGAACTGATCCAGCATTCCGGTTTTTATCAAGTCCTGTCCGAATCTTCTGTTGCGTCCGTATTTCGATTTGCAAGTTACATCCAAATCTCCGACTCCGCTAATTGAAGTAAACGTAGCCGCATGAGTTGCGCCCATTGCAAAACCAAGCGTCTGAATTTCATTAAGTCCTGCCGCCATCAAAAGGCTCTCTGTGTTGTCTCCAAAAATCGGACTGTTTTCAGCAAGAGCATCCATTGCCCCGTAAACAACAGCAATCACATTTTTAGCAGCCGCACAAACTTGAACACCAATCGTATCAAAAGAAGCATAAGCCATGATTCCTTTTACGCGCAAAAGATCACGCATACGAACCGCATTTCTATGATGCTGGCTTGCCGCAATGAGTCCAGTTATTTTTCCAAGAGCAACTTCCTCGGCGTGGCTAGGGCCGGCAATATATACTGTCGCATTTTTATAGCATTCAGGAAGCGCCTCTTCCATTGTATCCAAAACAAATTCAGGAGCTCCAGATTCAGAAGGAACAAAGCCTTTTGTCAATGCGCCTATTATTGTAGAGCCGTCCGCAATATTAGGAACATCAGTAAATTTTTTTATTGTAGAAGCAAGGTAAAGAGAAGGACTTCCCATAATCAAAAACTGCTTTCCCGCAGCAACATCCCTTATGTCAGAACTTGCAGTCATCGAAGATTCAAGCGCATATCCCGGAAGATACCTTTTGTTTTCATGCTGATTATTTATAGACTCAACAACGTCCTCTTCCATTGCCCAAAGCTGAACTTTATGTCCGCCGCGCGCAATCGCAGTTCCCAAAGCTGTTCCCCAGGCACCCGCTCCAATTATTCCAACTTCAAAAATTTCCATATTAAATTCCCTTGATAAAGCTGACTGAATTTTACTCTTCAACCAAATTTCTAGATAGCTCAATATTACTACAGAAAAAACAATTCCTCAATGCAAAAAAAATCAACTTAAGAGAAAAACAAAAAAGGCACTGCAATGAGACAAAATGCGCCTATGCAATGCCTTGTAATTCTAATAGAAAGAATTAATACCAAATTCCAGCCTGATCTTCCCAGTCAACAAGTTCTTCCGGCTTAAAGAACAATGCGATTTCTCTTTCTGCGCTTTCATCGCTGTCCGAAGCATGGATTATATTATGAGAAGTATGGCAGCAGAAATCTCCACGGATAGTTCCCGGAGCCGCTTCTGCAGGATTTGTTGCGCCAGTAATTTTTCTAACCAAAGTAACGCAGTCATCGCCCTGCCAAACCATCGCAACAACAGGACCGCTTGTTATGTAATCAAGAAGCGGATCATAGAAAGCTTTTCCCTTGTGCTCTGCATAGTGCTGGGAAGCAAGATCCTGGCTTATATTCATAAGTTTCAGTCCGATCAGTTTAAGACCTTTTTTTTCAAGGCGGCTAACAACTTCACCCACGAGCCTGCGATTCAAAACACCAGGCTTTAACATTGTAAAACATCTTGTACTCATATTCTGATTTTAACAGAAATCCCCTTGTTTTTCAACGGGTAATAGACTTTCGCAAAAACCTAATCTATACTAGCAGCAGAATGACTATAGAAAAAAAGGAAATCATAGAGCTTCAAAAATCCGTAGAGCGAAAAATCGAAGAGCTTCAGCTTTCTGCAAAACCAGATTCAGCGCAAATATTCGATTTGAATATGCTTGACTCAAACATCTCGCTTTTTCTTCTTGCCGCGGAATTCAAAAACGACCCGGTTGAACTAAAGCCGAGCGACAAGCTGATTATAGAAGCGTTAAAAAAATTCAGAAGCAGCTCAACAAAAGAAATTGATATTGAAACTTTCGCAAAAGAAGCTGCAACTGCCGCAAACGAAATTTTGAGTTTAATAGATCAGTTTGAAGAGCGGATTGAAGATTCCACGGAAAAAATTTTCTGCGCAAATTTAAAAGCCCGTTTGGATTCCGCATATAGTTTAATTCAGCAAATTGCTTTTTTAAAGAATGAAGGAAAGAAAAATCTTAAGCTTTGGCAGACACAAGAAATTCCGCTGCCTGTTTCAAATGCCGGAAAAATCCTTGGAAAAATAAAATCAGAAAAAAAAGCAGCCGCTTCCCGCGCAAACGGAAAAAAAGGCGGACGTCCTTCAAAAAATCCCCAGCAAACAAAAAAAGCCGCTGCCAAAAAGACAACGGCTAAAAGAACAAAATCAACTAATTCTGTTTAACTTGCAGAACCTACAAGGCACATCCATTCGGCTTCAGCGCAAAGAACATCGCCTACAAAAGCTTTGCCCGACTGCTTTACCATTTTTGGACTTACACGCAAGTTTGTAACTTCCATTCTTACAGTGTCGCCCGGACGAACCTGATTGCGGAATTTAACCTTGTCAACTGTAGCAAGGAAAAACAAGCTACCTTCCGCAAAAGTTTTCTGCAAGCTCAATGCTGCTCCGCCACCCTGCGCCATAGTTTCAATAAGAATTACACCCGGAACTACAGGATACTGCGGAAAATGTCCTTTAAAGAAAAAGTCTTCATCTGTAAATTTTCTTGTGCAGACGCAACCTTTTTCATCGCAGCTTTCAATTGAATCCACAAACAAAAACGGTTTTCTGTGCGGAAGAAGGCTTTCTATATCAGTAAATCTTTCCATGTTTTTACTCGCTGACTTTTTTGAATACAACAATTCCGTTGTGTCCGCCGAATCCGAAGTTTCCGCTCATAGCAACATCAATGTTCATGTCGATTCCTTTGTTCGGTGTGTAGTCAAGGTCGCAACCACCTTCAACATCAACTTCATCAAGGTTGATTGTCGGTGGAATGTATCCTTCCTGAATTGCCTTTACGCAAACCATAGCTTCAAGAGCTCCGGCATTTCCAAGACAGTGTCCGTGCATACTCTTTGTTGAAGAAATATGAAGTTTTTTTGCAGCCTCGCCGAATGCCATGTGGAGCATTGCAGTTTCGCCGGAATCATTCAAGTGAGTTGAAGTTCCATGCGCATTGTAATATGTAACATCTTCTGGTTTTACGCCAGCATCTTTCATTGCCAAAGTCATTGCGCGTGCTCCCATGATTCCGTCTGGATTAGGAGCTGTAAGATGATAGCCGTCGCAAGTTGCGCCATATCCGGCAAATTCAGCGTAGATTTTTGCGCCACGGGCTTTTGCGTGCTCGTATTCCTCAAGAACAAGAATTGTCGCGCCTTCACCCATAACAAATCCATCGCGTTGCTTGTCAAACGGACGGCAAGCCTTTGAAGGATCGTCTGCCCATTTTGAACTCAAAGCCTGAAGAACTGTAAAGCCCAAGTTTGCAAATCCGTTCTGTGTAGATTCAGCACCGCCGGCAAGAATAATATCGCTTCTTCCTGCGCGGATATTGTCCAAAGCCTGTCCAAGAGCATCTGAACCAGAAGCGCAAGCTGTAGCGATTGTGTGCGCAACTCCGTGAAGTCCAAACTTTATGCTGATGTTCGCAGCAGCTTCATTTGGAATAAGCTGAGGAATTGTCATTGGAGGCATACGTTTAAATCCAGAGTCAAAATAGCTTTTCATGCTTGATTCTGTGATTTCAAGTCCGCCGATTCCAACTCCAAGGTAAACAGCAGCATTGTCCAAGGCTTCCTTGTTGTCTGTAAGATTTGAATCGTCCAAAGCCATTTTTGCAGCGGCTACAGCATATTTTGAAAATCTTGCCATTTTGCGTGCTGACTGAGGATCCATGTATTTGTCAGCTTCAAAATTCTTTACTTCAGCAGCATATTTTACTTTAAAAGCAGAAGCATCATAATGTGTTATAGTTGCGATTCCGCTTTTTCCAGCTCTTATAGAAGCCCAAGTTTCTTCAACGCTGTTTCCGATTGGCGAAACACATCCAAGTCCTGTTACAACAACTTTGCGCATAATTTTCTCCATAAAATAAATTAGTTAATTATAGTAGATAAATTTATAAATGAAAGCCTTAAGCTCCCATTCCACCATCAACACCAATAACCTGAGCAGTTACATAAAGGCTCAAATCTGAAGCAAGGAACAATGCCGCGTTTGCAACATCTTCAGGCTTTCCAGCTCTCTTTAAAGGAATTCCTTCAACCCAAGCCTTGCGGATTTCTTCTTTTACAGCATTTGTCATGTCTGTTTCAATAAATCCTGGAGCAATGCAGTTTACACGAACACCGCGGCTTCCAACTTCCTTTGCAAGCGATTTGGAAAACGCAATAAGTCCACCCTTGCTTGCAGAATAATTCACCTGGCCAGCTCCGCCATGAATTCCAACAATTGAAGCCATGTTGATTATAGAGCCTGATTTTTTGTGAATCATATCATTTGAAATAATCTGGCAAACAAGAAAAGCCGAAGTAAGGTTTACAGCAAGAACTGAATCCCAGTCTTCCTTTTTCATTCTAAAACTCAAAGTATCGCGTGTAATTCCTGCGTTGTTTACAAGAACATCAAAACCGCCAGACTCGCCAAGAGCATTTTTTACCGCCGCTGTAAGAACCTCTGCGTTTCCTGCATCCGCATAAAACTCATGGAAAGCAGTTCCGTTTTCCACGGCAAGTTTTTCAAGCTCAGCTTTTCCTGCGGATTCTTTTGTGCACATTCCCCAGACTTCGCATCCATTTGCAAGAAAAACTTCAACAATCTTGCGTCCGATTCCGCGTGAAGAACCAGTAACCAAAGCCTTTTTGTTTTTTAAAAGCATATTATCCTCATTATTAAAGATTATTTACAGATTCAGCTGTGTTAACTGGCAAAACTGCAATCGAAGCGTTGTAGTCAGTATTTCCCCAAAGTCCAGAAAGAACTTTTCCAGGACCAACTTCAAGAGCAGCCCACTTGTCAAAACCATCAGCTTTCATAACAGAAGCAAGGCAATCCTCTTCGTCTGTCCAAAGAACTGGATTTGTAAGATGAAGAACTGCGGATTTTTTTGCTTCTTCGCCGGAAACACATTCTTTTCCTGTTACATTTGAAAACAGCTTGATTTTAGGGTCATTGAACTTGACATCTGCAATGGCTTTTTCAAATTCCACAGCGGCATCCTGCATCAAAGGCGAATGGAAAGGACCTGCAACCTTTAAGTGGACTGCACGGCGCGCGCCAGCTTCAGAAGCAGCTTTTTCAACAGCAGCAAGAGCATCAAAAGTTCCGCTCACAACAGTCTGCTTTACACTGTTCATGTTTGCCGCATAAGCATCTTTTATGCTGGAAGCAATTTCTTTTACTTTTTCAGGAGGAAGTCCAAGAACCGCAGTCATTCCAGGCGCATGGCCTTCATTTTTCGCCGCGATTTCCTCGCATACTTTCTGCATTATAAGTCCGCGCTGGCGTACAACTTTTACAACATCTTCAAATGACAAAACTCCTGCAGCGTAAAGAGCCGGAAATTCTCCAAGGCTGAATCCCATTGCCGCAGAAGGCTCAATATTTTTATCTTTTAAAGCAGCCATCAAAGCAAGAGAAGCCGCTGTTATGGCAATCTGGCTGTTGTCAGAACGACTGAGTTCCGCCGCATCTGATTCCCACAAAAGTTTTGCCATATCTAAATTTACAATGGAAGAAACATCATCAATAACTTTCTTTGCTGAAGAAAAAGATTCAGCAACGTCTTTTATCATTCCTGGAGCCTGTGCGCCTTGTCCTGGAAACAAAAATGCGTATTTTTCAGCCATAATTACCTCTTTTATAAATTTTATTTTATTATGACAAAAAAAGACAAAATGTCAAGTATTTTCTTTTAAACGCGTCTCCGTTTTTCTGTGCAAAAATGAAATTCAGTAAAAACAAAAAAAGCCCCTGCATTTAGCAAGAGCTTCTATAGAAATAATAGAATAAAATAAACTATTCAGTTAAAATCTTTATAACTTCCGCTTTGTCCTGAGTATTCAGTATCTGAGCGCGCTTGTCAGCAGATTTAAATAAAAGGCTAACTTCAGCAAGGAACTGAAGATGCGGACCAGTTTTGTTCACAGGCGACAATGTCATAATAAATATACGGCAAGGCTCCTGATCCAAGCTGTCAAAATCAACAGGATTGTCTGAAACTCCAATACAAGCAACCAAGTCAGAAACTGTGTCAGTTTTTCCATGCGGAATTGCAATTCCATGCTTCATACCGGTAGACATCTTGCGCTCACGGTCAAGAACACACTCCTTTGCAACTGCTTTATCTGTTACTTTCCCGGCTTTCACGAGAATATCGAGAAGCTCGTCAATAATTTCTTCTTTTGTAGTTCCCTTTAAATGAAGGTCTACTGTGTCAGGTGTTAATACAGTTCTTAAGTCCATATTAATATCTTATGTTCACATGAAAAATTTGTCAAGGTTTAAATATGCAATGTTAAAATTTTTAACAATCAGCCTGGATAAACCATAATATAAATTTTTCAGGAAATCTGTACGGAATCCTTTCTAAAATCAAGAGGTGTTGTCTTGTAATATTTGTGAAAAGTTTCGCAAAAGTAGCTTGTTCCAGAAAATCCGCATTCATAGGCAATTTCAGTAATCGGAATGTCAGTCTTGCAAAGAAGCTCTGTGCTGATTTTTAGCCTGTATTTTATAAGATAAATTATCGGAGATTCCTTTAAATACTGGCTGAAAATTGAAGAGCATTTGCTTTTGCAGCAGAATCCGGCGGAAGCAATGTCTTCAAGTGAAATTTTCTTCTTATAATTATCCTGAATAAAAACTATCATCAGCTTTAAAGCGTTAAGTCCCGCTGAATTTTGCGCCGAACTTTCAGACTTTATGTCCACGTTAGAATAAACAAGCTCGAATATACTGAAAAAATTCCGCTGTGTTACAAACTGCCAAGTCTTTGTGTCTTTCTTTAAATGAATTTCTTTTAGAAGTTTTATAATTTTATTTTGCCACTGGATTTTCCGGCTAAGCTTTATAAAAGGATAATTTGCATTGTACGTAAATGGCTTTACAAATTTTTCATCAAAATCTTTATTGGAGCAAAGCAACGAAGGATTAAGCAAAATGCAGATAAACTCGCAGTCTTTGCGGTCTGCTGAAAATCCGTAGTGAACTTGCCGGCTGTTTACAAAGATTGCGTCTCCCGCTTCAATTTCAATTAAGTTTCCATTTACGTTGTAAGTTTCAAGACCTTTAATAACAACTATAAATTCCCAGTCCTCATGCCAGTGAGTGCAGCCTTTTAAATCCGGATAGCAAGATAAAAATCCGCTTGTAATATACGCAGGAAAAGCCGGATCGTTGTACGCAACATTTTCTGACAAATCCACATTGAAAGTTGAATAGCGCTTCAAAAACTGCCTCTTAAAAAAAATGGAAGATTGTTATATTAATTTAGCATATAGTTAAAGATTTTGAAAGCAATAAGTGTTAATATTGATAAAAAACAGGTGTTGTTTTTTTATAACATTTTTTACTTAAAAATTATTATGGGGGATTTTATGACATTTGCAGAAAAAATTCTTGAAGCCGCACAGGAAGGAATCGTACTTCTTAGGAACAATGAAAATACGCTTCCGCTTGCAGAAAATGAAACTGTTTCTATTTTTGGAAGATGCCAGTTTGATTTTTACAAATGCGGAATGGGTTCTGGAGGTTCAGTCCGCTCGCCTTATTCCACAAATTTAACAGACAACATTCCAATGGCGAACAAGGAGCTTGCAGAAATTTACAGAAACTGGATAAAGAAAAATCCGTTTGACAATGGCGGAGGCGGCTGGGCAATGGAACCTTATTTTCAAAAGGAATTTCCTGTTTCTGCGGAACTTGCAAAAAATACGGCAAAAGCTTCAAAAAAAGCAATTTTCGTTGTAGGAAGAAATGCGGGCGAAGACAAAGACTTCACAAAAGAAAAAGGCTGCTGGCTTTTAACTGACGAGGAGCGCAACGCAATAAAAGAAATTTGCTCGGCATTTGAAAGCGTTATAATTGTTTTTAATTCATGCGGAATAATCGACACAGATTGGATTAACGATGAAGAATTTTCTGGAAAAATAAAATCCGTAGTTTATGCTTGGCAAGGCGGACAAGAATCCGGAAGAGCCTGCGCAAATGTTCTGTGCGGAAAATCAGTTCCATGCGGAAAACTCACAGACACAATCGCAAAATCAATAGACGATTATCCTTCCACAAAAAATTTCGCAACGCCAAATGAATCTTTTTATATGGAAGATATTTATGTCGGCTACAGATATTTTTCAACATTTGCAAAAGAAAAAATTTTGTTTCCATTTGGATTCGGACTTTCTTACACGGAATTTAAAACTGAATTTATTTCTTCTTCTGTGGACGGAAAAAATGTAAACGTAAAAGTCCGCGTAGAAAATATTGGAAAAAAATTCAGCGGAAAAGAAATTGTCCAGCTTTACGTTCAAGCTCCGCAGGGAAAACTCGGAAAGCCTTCAAAAGTTCTTGTCGCATTCAAAAAATCAAATTTGCTAAAACCGGAACAGTCGGAAGAACTTGATCTTTCGTTCAATTTGGAATCAACAGCTTCTTATGACGACTCTGGAATTTCTGGATTTGAATTTTCATTTGTTCTTGAAGAAGGAAAATACTTTGTGTTCCTGGGAACAGACTGTGAAAGCGCAAAAAAAATTCCTGTGGGAAGCAGCGATTTTATTTCAGTTGAAAAAACTTACGCCACAGAAAAACTTTGCCAGGCTCTTGCTCCAAGAAAAGCTTTTTCAAGAATCAAGCCAGCACAATTAAAGCCAGACGGAAATTATTCAATTCAAGAAGAAAATGTTCCGCTCGAATCATTCAGCCTTGAACAGCGCATAAAAGAAAATCTTCCAAAAGAAATTCCGTTCACGGGAAACAAAGGAATAAAATTTCAAGACGTAAAGAAAAATCCTGAGCTGCTTGAAAAATTTGTTGCGCAACTGAACAATGAAGAGCTTGCAACTCTTGTGCGCGGAGAAGGAATGATGAGCCGCAAAGCGACAATGGGAATCGCATCAGTTTTTGGAGGCGTAAGCGAATCTCTTTATGACTACGGAATTCCTGTTGCAGGATGCGCGGACGGACCTTCTGGCATAAGGCTCGACACAGGAAAAGAAGCTTCTCTTATGCCGATAGGAACTTTGCTGGCTTGCACATGGAATCCGCCTCTTGTTCAGGAGCTTTTTGAATTTGAAAGCCAAGAGCTAATGCAAAATCAAATTGACACAGTTCTTGGACCTGGAATAAACATTCACAGAAATCCGCTCAACGGAAGAAACTTTGAATATTTTTCCGAAGATCCGCTTTTAACTTCCGAGATGACGCTTGCAATTTTAAAAGGCGTTTCAAAAGAAGGCCCGTTTGCAACAATAAAACATTTTGCCGCGAACAGCCAGGAAACGCAAAGACGCGAGCACGACTCAATAGTTTCAGAACGCGCGTTAAGAGAAATTTATCTCAAGCCGTTTGAAGCCGCCGTAAAACGTGGAAATGCCCAGTCAATTATGACAAGCTACAATCAAATCAACGGACATTTTGCGGCAAGTAACTATGATTTAAATTCAACAATTCTCCGCAAAAACTGGAAATACACAGGCATCGTAATGACCGACTGGTGGGCAAGAATAAACGACTGCGTAAAAGGCGGAAAAGGAGAAATTGAACTTACATCTTCGATGGTCCGCGCAAGAAATGACATCTACATGATTGTAAACAACGACACTGCGGAAAAAGACGGAAACAACGACAACATAAAGTCAAGCTTAAAAAACGGCGAGCTCACAACTGCGGAACTTCAAGTTTGCGCAATGGACATTATAAAATTCCTTGCAAAAACTCTTGTCGCTGAACGCAATCTTCGTTCGCTAAACAATATTCCAGTCTTGGCTCCAAAAACTGAAAATCAGAACGCAAAAAATCCAGCGCAGGAAAATTTCAGATTCCTTTGCAACGGGGAAACAAAAAGAATTTTCTTTGCGCCGGAAAACGGAGTTTACAATGTGCTTGGAGTTTATTCAAAGCCAGCTGAAGTGGACAAAGTTTCGCAGTCTGTATGCAATGTGCTTATTGACGGAAAACCAACATTCGCATTTGAATGCCGTTCCACAGAAGGAAAAGAAACAGGCGCTGTAATCGGACAGGTTCAGCTTGAAAAAGGCAACTACGAAATTTCGCTTGAGCATACAAAGCCCGGAATCGAAATAAAATTCGTTGCATTGTCAAGAGATGTTTCTGTTTCATCTGGAATCGATTATTTAAAATCTGAGTAAAAAAATGCCGCAGTGGAAGTTTCAAAGTATGCCACTATTTAAAGTCCCCTCACAATTTCCATTGCGGCTTCTTGTATATAAGTTTTTTTTCTATTAAAATAAATTTATTATGAAAGCTATAGTTACTGTTGTTGGCGCAGATAAAGTCGGTATAATTGCAAAAGTTTCAGCGTATCTTGCAAAACATTCTATAAACATTGCGGATATTTCTCAGACAATTTTAAGCGGAAATTTCGTTATGATGATGATGGTTGATTTTGGCAATTCAGACATTGGAATTGACACTGCAAGAAAAGAACTTGTTGAAGAGCTGGGAACACTTGGCGTTGAAGTCAACATAATGAACGAGAAAGTTTTTTCTGAAATGCACAGAATTTAAAAATAAAAAACTCCAGTCTGAAACTCAGAATGGAGTTAAAACCAAACACACACACTTTTAAACCAACTCGAGGAATTAGTTTAAACCTGTGCCTGTTGCCGACACTTTTTATAAGACTGCAATGCAAATGCAAAGCAGTCTATTTTTTTTATGCAGTTTCGCCAAGAGACTTGCATTCAGCAAGAGCAGCCTCATCTGGAGCAAGCTGAGCTTTTAAGCCTTCGCCATTTACAACAGTTGCGCCAGCTGCCGAAAGACGTTCAACCCAAGTTCTAAGCCACTGTCCATCGCCCCAGTCATAAGAGCCGAATACAGCAACTTTTTTTCCGCTCAAGCCACCTTCAAGATTTGTGTAGAATTCTTCCATTGAATCTTCAAGAACTTCATCTCCCATCGCAGGACTTCCGAGTATAATAACATCGCAAGCAAGAACATCCGAAACATTTGCTTCACTTGCAGTTGACATCAAGAGTTCCGCGCCGCAAGATTTTACACCTTCAGCTACAACGTTTGCCATTGCCTCTGTGTTTCCAGTTGTGCTTGCATAGATTACAGCTTTCTTCATATTTACCTCACATAAAATTTATTATTTTGCAAATTGCTTCAAAATTATTTCCAGCTTCTAAAAGGCTTGAGCATAAAGCAGAGCATTTTTTGTAAAGCTCCATTTTTCTTACAGCTTCCGCAACATTTCCGTAAACTGCCCAATCCCCGGAAAATTTTGTTTTTGTTCCTGAATATTTTTCGTATCCAACAACATCTTCCAAAGGATAACCAAGGAAAACTCCAATCTCATGCGGAAAAATTTCGCAATAAGAAAGGCGATTCAAAAGCTCATTCAGAACATCTGAAATTCCCTTGTCTGTAAAATAGCCTTTTAAATTCAAGTACGACAAAACTTCAGGCTTTGAAAGAATTCCCTGAACAAGTTTTTCATCGTAAATGAAAAGCAAAAAAAGATTCTCTCCCCTTCTTGCAATTTTTATTTTTTTCTGGCTGTCCTCAAGAATTTTATTCCACAGGAGGATTTTTTTGTATTCACAAAACAGAACTTCTTTTGAAACAGAAACAAGACTTGAAGGCTTTACTCCGCACAAAGTCGGCGCTCCCAAGTGAATTACTGTCTGCTCAAAAGTTTTCATACAACCTCAAAAAAATGCGGGCATATCACATCAGTGGCTGTGTAAGGAGATGTAAACTTAGGATTAAGAACCGCAAGTTTATATGCCCGCTAGTAATAAATACAAGTTAGACTAAACTAACTTACAAAAGTTAGCATACAGTAACTAAATAAGATTGTCAATCATTCTGGGAAAAATTTTAAATAAAAAAAATCCGCCATTCTAAAACAGAACGACGGATTCAAAAATTTACACTTCAAGAAAAATTAGATTTCTGAAAGTTTCTTTTGAACAAGAGAACTTGCTTCTGCAGGATTCGCCTTGCCTTTGGATTCTTTCATAACCTGTCCCATAAGCCAGCCGACAACATTTGTTTTTCCAGACTTAAAGTCGGCTACAGCTTTTGGATTTGCTGAAATTACCTTGTCAACAATCGCTTCAATTGCTCCGCTGTCGCTTACAACTTCCATGCCTTCAGATTTAATAATTTCCACCGGCATTTTATTTGTCTCAAGCATTTTTGCAAAAACAACTTTTCCCTGCGCGCTTGAAATTTTCTTTGAGTCAATTGCATTTACAAGTTCCGCAATATGGGCAGGCGTTATAGAAACATCGTTGATTGTTTTTTTGTCTTCATTCAGTTTTGCAAGAAGCTCGGTGAGGATTATATTTGCAGTGCGCTTTGGATTTTTTGTTCCGGCGGCAGCTTCTTCAAACCAGACAGCCAAGTCGCGGCTAGAAGTCAAAGTTTCCACATCAAAATCAGAAAGTCCGTAATCCTTCTTTAATCTTGTGCGTTTTGCTTCTGGAAGCTCTCCGACTTTTGACCTTGCATTTTCAATAAGTTCCTCGCTTACGCTGAACGGCTTTATATCCGGCTCAACAACAAAACGGTAGTCAACAAAAGAATTTTTTGTGCGCTGAACAACAGTCTGGCCTTTTGCTTCGTCCCAGCCCATTGTAACTTTAAATCCCGGATTGAATTCCTGACGGTCTTCCTGAAATTCCTTAAGCTGACGCTGGGCTTCATAAGCGCAGGCATCACGGATTGAACGAAACGAGTTCAAATTCTTGATTTCAGAAATTGGAGTGTGGTAAAGTTTTCCGTCTTCCCAAACATTCAAGTTGATGTTGGCATCGCATCGCATATTTCCTTCTTCAAGGTTTCCGTTTGTAACTTTCACATAGCGCAAAATTTCCTGAACAGTTTCCATGAAAAGAGCGGCTTCTTCTGGGCTTGTCATATCCGGCTTTGTTACAATTTCAATAAGCGGAGTTCCAGAACGGTTGTAGTCGATATAAGAATGTGCGCCCTGCAAGTGCAATGACTTTCCTACGTCCTCTTCAAGGTGAATGCGCTCAACACGGACGCGACGATATTTTCCGTTTTCAATAATGCAGTCCTGGCCAATGAAATTTTTTGTGCGGCATTTTTCAGAACCAAACTGCTGTTCCTTTGGATACTTGTGCATCGGAAGGTCAACATATCCATCGTGGCAAAGCGGAATATCGTATTGCGTTATCTGATAGCCTTTCGCAAGGTCTGGATAAAAGTAATGCTTGCGGTCAAATTTTGTAAAGCGCGAAATCTCGCAGTTAAGAGCAAGCCCCGCAACAGAGCCAAGCTCAACATATCCTTTTGAAACACGAGGCATCGCTCCCGGAAGTCCAAGGCAAACAGGACAAACGCGGGTATTCGGCATTCCGCCGTAACGGTTTTCGCAGGCACAGAACGCCTTTGTTTTTGTTAAAAGCTGCGTATGAATTTCACAGCCGATTACAATTTCATATTTATCAATAGAAGGCATTTTTACTTTTCCTCCGCAACAGGAATTCCGCATCCCTTATGCTCATTTTCCCATGCTTGGGCAATTTCAAGAATTTTCATTTCGCTGAACATAGACCCTGCAAACTGAATTCCAACAGGCATATTTCCGTTTTCCGCCGAAGTTCTTCCAGCCGGAACAGACAAAGACGGAATGCGGGCAAGATTTACAAATGTCGTGAACAAATCGCTAAGATACATGGCAAGCGGATCGTCAACTTTCTGTCCAAGCTTAAAAGCTGGAGTCGGACAAGTCGGGCAAAGAATCAAATCGAACTGCTCAAAAAGCTTTGCAATTTCACGCTGAATGCGAGCGCGCACAGACATTCCTTTTTTATAAGTATCGCCTGAAAACTGCTCCGACAAAACGTAGTTTCCGATTATTATTCTACGCTTTACTTCCGGACCGAAACCGTTGCTTCTTGTGTCCACATAAAGCTCATCGTATCCTTTGCCGTTGTCAATTCTGTTTCCGTAGCGGATTCCATCAAAGCGGCTCAAGTTCGATGCAGCTTCAGACAAAGCAATTACGTAATAGCTTGCAATGGCGGCATCAAGAATCGGAAGATCAACAACTTCTATTTTTGCGCCTTTGGACTCAAACCAGCCGCGGGTTTCTTCAAAAACTTTTGCAACATCCACGTCCATTCCTTTTGACTCAAGAAACTGCTTTGGAACTGCTATTTTCAGTTTTGAAAAATCAGAGAAAGCTTGAACAAAAGGCTTTGCGTCAGGCAAATCAGCAGAAGTGTCATCATAAAAATCAACACCGCTCATAACGCTCAACGGAAGCGCAATGTCCTGCGGAGTGTGTCCAAGAATTCCAACTTGATCCAAAGAAGAGCCGTAAGCAACAACTCCCCAGCGGCTTAGAACACCGTAAGTAGTTTTTAGACCGTAGATTCCGCAGTAGCTTGCAGGAAGACGGACAGAGCCGCCAGTTTCAGTGCCAAGAGCAAACAAAGCCTGATTCGCGGCAACAGCAGCAGCAGGACCACCGGAAGATCCGCCTGAAACATAAGCGCGGTCAATAGGATTTCTTGTAGGACCGTAAACTGAATATTCAGTGGAAGAGCCCATTGCAAATTCATCTTGATTGCATCTTCCAATAGGAATTGCGCCGGCTTTTTCAAGACGGTTTATTACAGTCGCGCTGTACGGAGCAACATAGCCTTCAAGAATTTTGCTTGAGCAAGTAAGCTTTTTTCCGCGAACAGAAATATTGTCTTTTACCGCAAAAGGAATTCCAAGAAGAGGCTTCTCTTCAAAAAGCTTTTCAAGAGAACCGTTGCTTCTAGCTTCTGAAATTTTCTGGTCGGCAGCTTCCGCAGACTTTAAAATATCGTCATAAATTTCAAGGAAGGCATTAAGAGGCAATGCTGAATTTTTGTCAGTTTCAAAAGTTTCCTTGGATTCCTTTACCAAAGCCACGCTTGAAGTTTCTCCGTTTTTTAACGCCTCTACAGTTTCTTTTATAGTCTTGTACTTCATCTTACGCACCTTCTCCCAGAACTTTTGGAACTTGGAAATACCCGTCCATAAAATTCGGCTCGTTTATTTTCTTGACATCGTGCATCTCAAGTCCCGGAACAATTTCGTCCTCGCGCAGACATTCAGCCTTTGTTGTAGGATAAGCGTCATAGGGATTTTCGCTGTCATCGTATTTAGAAAGAATATCAAAGTATCCTACAATTTCATCCACCTGCTTTTTTAAAGTAGCCATGTCTGTGCTTTCCGGGGAAAGACGTGAAAGGTATAAAAGTTTTTCCAATGTTGATTCGTCAACGGTACGTTTATTTTCACTCATGCCGCGATTATACAAAATTTAGAACGTTTAAGCAATTTAAGGGCGGATTCATTTCTTGGAGCAAAAACAGCTTTAATTGCTTAAATGCAAAAAAAAATGTAAACTTCATTTTGCGTGAAATTTTTTCCGTCTGAAAAGAAAAAAGATGAAAGACTATTACAAAATCCTAGGCGTTTCAAGAACAGCGACAATCGCAGAAATCCGGCGCGCATATAGAAAGAAGGCAAAGGTTCTGCATCCGGACATAACGGGTGAAGACTCAAAGGCCTTCCGCGAGCTTGTGGCAGCCTACGAAGTTTTGTCCGACATAAAATCACGCGGACTTTTTGACGAGTCAGTTTTATTCAAGCAGAGCAATTTCCACCGAGAAAAAAATTTTGAATCATTCGACTACAGAAAATGGCTTTTGGAGCGCACCGATGACGAAAGCCGCGCCAAGCTGATTTTTTTTGATCTTCTGCACAACAACGAAGATGAGGCTGTAAGAGAATTCAAAAGAATGAACATGGAACGTGTTGGATTCAGACTGTCAAGGTGGTTCACGCGGGAAGACTTTATGGACTACGGATTTATTCTTGCGGAAGAACTTGTTCTGCGGCAGGAATACTACGACGCTGTCATTCTTCTGGATCAGATTATACGGATGGAATTTTCGTTTGAATATTTCAAGCTTTTTTTTCCGGAAGTAAAAAGCCTTGCACGCCATATTCTTCGGAACAACATTGAAGGAGCTGTGAACGACGAGCTTGCAATAGACGCATGGGAGCGCGCGCTTGAGCTTAGGTTCGGAAAAAATGATGACGCGTTTTTTCTTTTTAAGATTGCGGATTCTTACGAGCGGATTGGGGATTTTCAAACTGCAAAAATATGCAGAAACGAAGCCGCAAGAATTTCCGCAGAAACAAAATAGGAAATCATGGAGTTTATATATGATACGTTTAAAAAATGAAGAACAAATCAATGGAATCAGAAAAAGCTGCCACTTGCTTGCTGATTTATTCAACGAAATTATTCCAAAGGTAAAACCCGGAGTAAGCACAAAAGAAATCGACGACTGGTGCGTAAACTTTGCAAAAAAGTTCGGGGCAACACCGGCATGGTACGAGGAGGACTTTCCGGGATGCGCGTGCATAAGTATAAACAATCAGGTTATCCACGGAGTTCCTTCCAAAAAACGGATTGTAAAAGACGGCGACATTGTTTCGCTTGACATCGGACTGAATTTAAAAGGCTACATTTCAGACAGCACGCACACAGTTCTTGTGGGAAACGTAAAGCCTGCGCACCAAAAACTTTGCCGGGTTACACGCGAATGTCTTTTGGCTGGAATTGACGCTTGCAAGGCGGGAAACAGAATCAGCGACATTTCAAATGCAGTATATGACATTGCGTACAACCAGAACAAATACGGCGTTGTCTATGAATACTGCGGGCACGGAGTCGGTCTTGAAGTCCACGAAGATCCAAGCGTCTGCAACTGTCCTTCAACTGGCCCGAATCCGCGCATTCAGTCTGGAATGGTTCTTGCAATAGAACCGATGATTAACGAAGGAACTGCTGACGTTGATATTGAAGAAGGAAGCGACTGGACTGTTGTTACCGCGGACGGTTCTTGGAGCTGCCACGAGGAGCACACTGTAGCAGTTTTTAAAGACCACACGGAAGTTCTTACTGACTTGGACTACAACGGAAATTCATGTTTAAAATAAGACATTAAAATTTGAATAGATTTTCAGGAGTTTAATTATGGGAAAAATCAAAATGAAAAATGCGATTGCCGAACTTGACGGTGATGAAATGACAAGAGTTCTGTGGAAAGTCATCAAGGAAAAACTTCTTGAGCCTTACGTTGAGCTTAATGTTGAATACTACGATCTTGGCTTAAAGAACCGCGACGACACAGATGACAAAGTAACTTATGAAGCTGCGGCAGCAATCAAGCGTCTTGGCGTTGGAGTAAAATGCGCCACAATCACAAGCAATGCCGCCCGCATGGAAGAATACAAGCTCAAGCAGCTTACACCTTCACCAAATGGAATTCTCCGTGGAGAGCTTGACGGAACAGTTTTCCGCGCGCCAATTTTTGTAAAGAACATTCAGTGCAATGTTTCTTCCTGGAAAAAGCCGATTGTTCTTGGCCGCCACGCTTACGGAGATGTTTACAAGAACTGTGAGATAAAAACTCCAGGAGCAGGAAAAGCCGAGCTTGTTTTCACAGGCGACGATGGAAAAGAAATCAGAAAAACAATTCAAGTTATGCGCGGTCCAGGAATAATTCAGGGAATCCACAACTTGGATGATTCTATAAGAAACTTTGCGCGCTGCTGCTTTATGTACGCTTTAGACAAAAAAATCGACGTGTGGTTCGGAGCAAAGGACACAATCAGCAAAATCTACGACGGAAACTTCAAGGCAATTTTCAATGAAGTATTTGAATCCGAGTTCAAGGAAAAATTTGAAAAAGCCGGAATAGAATATTTTTACACGCTCATCGATGACGCAGTTGCACGCATAATGAAATGCGAAGGCGGAATTCTCTGGGCTTGCAAAAACTACGACGGCGATGTTATGAGCGACATGATTGCATCTGCCTGTGGAAGCCTTGCAATGATGACTTCAGTTCTAGTTTCCCCAAATGGAGAATTTGAATATGAAGCCAGCCACGGAACAGTTCAAAAGCACTACTACAAATATATGAAGGGCGAAAAAACCTCTACAAATCCAGTCGCATTGATTTTTGCCTGGACAGGAGCACTTGCAAAACGCGCCGAGCTAGACGGAACTCCAGAACTTGCAGAATTCGCCCGCAAACTTGAAAAGGCAACTCTCGATGTTATTGAAGAAGGAATAATGACAGGAGACCTTGCCCGCCTTGCAAATCCACCAGCAAAGAAAATTGTAAACAGCTGGGAATACATAGACGAAATTGCGGCAAGAATGGCAAAATAAAATTTAACTTTATGAACTTCTTAAAGCTTTAAAAGTCCGCCAAAAGGAATATTGAAATTTCTGCAAAGAGTTTCGTATTCTTTTTGGTCATTTTTATTTTTAAGGCTTGTTACAAAAAAACTCATGTCAGGCGGAAGAAATTTTGGCTCATGCAGATTTTTTAACGATGTATTTTTTATAACTTCAAGAGCATGATTTGAAACTCCATCCCTGCTATCCACTACAAAAACTTTTTTTCCGGCCGCACTAGAAAAATATTCTTTTATATCTTCCGCCATGTGAGTAAAATGCGTGCATCCAAGAATTATAGTGTCGCAGCCACATGAACAAAAAAAATCCACGGCAGGCTTTACAGCATCAAGACGATCTTCTTTTGAAGCATAAAACAAATCATGCTCTATAAAACTTATCAAGTCAGGATCGCCTCGATTGAACAGTTCGCATCCAAAAGCAAAATCAGAAATCAGCTTTTTGCAGTAAGGATGTTTTACAGTTGCGTTAGTTGCAAGCAGTCCGATTTTTTTGTTTTCCGTAACTTTCGCAGCAAGCTTTATTGCAGGAACAGTTCCAACAATCGGAACATCAGGAAATTTTTCTCTAAGCTGATTCAATGCCGTTACGCTGATTGTGTTGCAGGCAATGACAACAAGACGAGGATTCCACAAGTCAAGAATTTTTTCTATTGATTCAGAAGCGCAAGAAGTTACTTCCTCCGATGATTTTTCTCCGTAAGGAAAATGAACAGTGTCGCCAAGATAAACACATCTTGAGCCAGGAGATTTTTTTTTCAGCAAAAGCATATACGGAATGCCGCCAGTTCCGCTGTCTAAAAATGCAAAGTCAATTTTTTCACTCATAAAAACCACAGAATATTTTTATTTTAAAGATGAAATTTTATATGCAAGTGCGCCCCAGATTCTCGCAAAGAAATTTATCTTTTCACTTTTTCTGTCAGCAACAAGAGGAACTGTATTTAAAACTCTTCCGTCAAGTGAATATGACAAAGTTCCAAACTGAGTTCCTTCCTCGAATTCTCCAAAAATACTTTTTGGAATATTTGCCGTAACATGAATTTTCTGTGCCGCTTCTTTTGGTGAAATTCCAGAAATAAATGGAACAGAAAAATTTTCACTTTTTGCAGGAACAAGGCAAACGCTTTTTAAAGAAGAGCCAGCAACTCCAACACAAAAACTATGAGGCCGTTTTGCAATATACGGAGAAAATTTTGAAAACGCATATTCCATCAAATTAGTTCCGTCTTTCACTCTGTAAATATTTCCTTGCGCGCTTCCAATTCCAGGACCTTTCATCGTAACAGAAATATATCGGACACCGTTTCGTTCCGCAGTAAGAGCAATGTTAAATCCGCTTTCATAAATAAAACCAGTTTTCAATCCATCGCAGCCTTCAAGAGAGCCAAGCAACTTGTTTGTGTTGTACTGAATCACAGCCTGACTGTCGCCGACTCGTTGTGCAGATTCTCTTGGAAGATTTTTTGCAAGCGGATAACGCAAAACTTTTTGGGAATGAAATTCAGTGATCGCAAACGGAAATCTTTCTATGTATTTTCTGCAGAAAGCCGCAAACTCCTTTGCAGTAGTAATATTTTTTTCGCTGTATCCGCTTGATTCCACAAATTCAGTTTTTACCAAACCCATCTTTTTTACAGTCTGATTCATCCGTTCAACAAATGAATCCATGTTCCCGCAGACATATTTTGCAACAGCAATTGAAGCATCATTTCCGCTGGCAATCGCAAGTCCAAGCAAAAGTTCTCTAAGCGTTACTTTCTGTCCTTCATCCAAAAACATTATAGAAGCGTCGCTTGGAAGATTTCTGGCCCAGCTTTCAGGCGGAAGCGGAACAATATCATCAAGAGAAATTTCGTCATTTTCAACAGCCTCAAAAACGACATACATTTCCACAAGCTTTGTCATTGAAGCCGGCGGAATTTGAACATCAGCATTTTTTTCAAAAAGAATATTTCCTGTTGCAAAGTCAATAACAATTGCGCTTTCTGCATTTACAAACAAATCCGCTGGAACATACTGAAACGGAAGTTCTGAAACAATATCTGTGCGCTCAGGAAATTTTTTGTTCAGCGACTGCTCAAGAAAATTCTGCTGCTCCAAAGAAAGAGAAGCCGGTTCTTTGGGATTTAAAAGTTTATAAACAGAAACCGCTTGTAGCGAAAATAAAATAAAAACAACAGCTAAAGCAGAAAAAATTATTATGCGTTTTTTTTTCTTTTTATTGTTATTGAAATTTTTATTTTCTTCTATGCTGTTAAAAAAATCTGATGTGTAAGTTTCCATTGCTAAACTCTGCTGCTCCTATTTCTTAAAATCATATCTGCTAAAGTGATTGCAGTCATGGCTTCTACAACAGGAACAATTCTTGGGCAAAGACAAACATCGTGTCTTCCTTCAATAAAAATATCACATTCATTTCCGTTTACATCAACAGTTTCCTGCGAAAGATAAATGCTTGGAACTGGCTTTACAGCAGCTCTAAAAACTATATCATCGCCCCGGGAAATTCCTCCAAGGATTCCGCCAGCATTATTTGTTTTAAATGAAAAATTGCTTTCCATAAAATCATTGTTCTCAAGTCCGTTTGAATCCGCACAGCTGAATCCGCTTCCAAATTCAATTCCTTTTATTGCACCAATAGACATAACCGCATGGGACAAAACTGCATCAAGCTTGTCAAAAACTGGCTCGCCAAGCCCAGCGCTCACGCCTTTTACAACGCACTCAACAATTCCGCCGCAAGAATTCTTTTTCTGCTTAAACTCTTCAACTTTTTTCTGCATTAAAACGGCAGCATCTTTGTCCGCGGCGCGCATCGCATTCTGTTCAATTTCAGAAAAATCAACTTTGCCGCTTTTTATTCCCGCAGCTTCTTTTGTATATGCAAAAATTTGAATTCCTAAATTTTTCAAAAACATTTTTGCAAAAGCACCAGCCGCAACTCTTGCGCAGGTTTCCCTTCCGCTGGATCTTCCGCCGCCCCTGTAATCTCTTACGCCGTATTTTTTATAATATGTAAAATCAGCGTGGCCAGGCCGAAATTTGTCTTTTATATTTTCATAGTCAGATGAATGCTGATTTGAATTTCTAATTAAAATAGCTATCGGAGTTCCTGTTGTCTTTTCTTCAAACACGCCGCTTAAAATTTCCGCAAAGTCGTCTTCTTTTCTTGCAGTAACCGCCACGCTTTTTGCTCCAGGTTTTCTCCGTTCCATTTCATGCTGAAGAAATTTTTCGTCCACAGAAATTCCAGCAGGGCATCCGTCTATAATGCAGCCAAGTCCTGCGCCGTGGCTTTCTCCAAATGTTACAACTTTAAAAATTTCTCCAAATATATTTCCTGACATAAATTTTCCTTAAAAATAAATACAAAATTCTCAAAAGATTTTAACGCAATTTATTCATCAACTCAACACGGCTGTGAACATCAAGTTTTTTGAAAATTTTTTTGTTGTGGCTCGCAACAGTTCCAGGACTTATAAAAAGTTCCTCCGCAATGTCTTTGTCGCTTTTTCCAGAAATTATAAGTTCAGCAATCTGCTTTTCCCTTGAAGACAATTTTTTCATAAAGTCCTCGGATTTTTCTTCGCCAGTTTTTATCAAAGTCACTTCTTTTTTCTTTTCATGCTTCTGCTCTTTTTTCTTAGATGGAGAAAATCTAGTTTTATTTATTATCACGCTGGAATCTTTTGAATTTTCAACACGCTTAAAATCAAACACAACTGAAAATTTAAACTTGCTGTCATTTTTCGAAACAGACAAATCTCCGCGGTAAAATTTTGCAATGCGCATAAGAAATGTAAAATTGCGTTTTTCATTTTCAGTTTCCATGCGCAAAAGAGCTTCTTCAACTGTCTGGGAATCCATCGTATTCGAAACTGAAAAAACAAAATTTTCTTCATCTCCTTTTAGCGAAACAGAAACTTCAGTATTCGGAACAGAAACTTCAATGACAGAATTCAAAAACGATATAAAGAAAAGCTCCACAACTCTCATGTCCGCAAGAATCACAGTTTCCGGCTGAATGTCCATTGAATAAGAAATTGCATTTGGCTTAGCCGAGCAAAAAATCTTAGATGCCTGAATGCAGCTTTTAAAAAAATCCGCAAGAAGAATCGGCTGATTTTCAATTTCAGTTTCATCATTGCACATTCTAAGAGTTGCAAGCGTGTCGCTTATTTTTGCAGAATTGATTTTAATTCTTTCTATATAAGAAGTATTTTTCGGAGTGAAAACCTGGCCAGAAAGAATATCTGCCATACTCAAAGTCTGCGCTGAATCAAATAAAATATTTTTCATAAGACGTTCAATCAGATTTTTTTGCTTAAGAAGATCTGAATTCTGCTCCTTGATTTTTTTTAGCTCAACTTTTGAACTATGAGACTCCTGCCGAATTTTATAAGTTATAAAACAAAGCGAAGGCATCGTAATCAGCAAGTAAGATAAAAACAAAATTAAAAATTCATCAGCGCATATAAAATCAAAAAAAACATTGTTGTCTTTAAATCTTAAAATCCTTACAACTTGAGCCAGCATCGAAAACAAAATCTGCGGAATCCAAAGCAAAAGAATTATCCGTGCGCTTTTTTGCATCGACTTCAAGCACATAAATATAGAAGCAATAAAAAATACTTTTGTTGTTATAGAAAGCGCGGCGTAAGAATAAAGCATTGTCTGGTCAGCCCTCACCGTTAAAAGAACACAAAACGTAACAACTATAAGCTGAATTTCAACTGGAGAAAGTTTTTTATAAACTGATTTTGAATTTCCTTTTAAAACTGTATCCGCAGAAAGAATTAAAAACATCAGGATAAAACTTTCAAAATAATACGCAAGCCTTGTTGAAAATGAAAACGGATTTAAAAAATTCCACAAGAATACAGGCCCGATTCCTTTTAACTGAAGCTGAAGAAAAATATAAAACAAAGCCGCCATTGACAAGAAAAACGGCATTGGCCGGTGCACAGCAACCGCATATATAAAAAGCAGCGCAAAAATGCAAAAGCTTATTCCCAAAACAATATAAAGTTTTGCAAAATAAATTCTCCGTGAATTAAAAAAATCAAGCTCTGTAACAAACTTGATATATATAAAATTTCCATTGTGATTTTTTATTTTTATTCTAAAGCAAGTGTCATCATCGTATCCTGAATTTCTAAAAACCGGAAACGCCTGCAAACTGTCTGGAGCTTCTATTTTATCTGTTGAAATTTTATGTCCGACTTTTCCAATGAAAAAAAATTTTCCTCCACGCTTTTCATAAAATTCCGCGGAATCTATATATTCATTTCCAAGGCTTATGACACAATGCTGAATCTCTGAAATTTCAGGCTTTATTTCAATCCATAAGTTTCCATCATAAAATCCCGGATTTATAGGATTTTTTGCAGTCTTAAACAAATTGTCATCAAGCTCATCAACATCTTTTTGCGCAGTTGTGTCGATAAACTGTTTTACATGAATCGGAATTTCCTTTCCTGCTGATTTTCTTGATTTTGCAAACAAAGGCAATAAACTACATACCAAAAGCACAGATAAAAAAAGCAGATATTTTTTGTTTTTCATAACTGAATTATAACCTAAGTTATTTTAAAATCAAATAAAATTTACCATATTTTAGGTATAAAACTACCATTTGCATGGTATTTGAAGCGGTATTTCACATCTCTATCATTCAAATCAATAAAGTTGAAGAGATTAAATATATAGTTTTTCACATATAAATTGAAAAACAAAGGCCGTTCTGATTGAAGTGCAATCCACACTTCGTTTTTCAGAGCGGTCTTTTTTTGTTTTATAAAGCAATGGCGGAATTTTCATTGCGTTGCTTTTTTTCTATAGAAATGCAATAATTACGCAAAAATATTTGGAGGTTCCTATGATTAAATTGCGCGGTGCTTTTACAGCAATGATTACACCAATGAACGGTGATGGTTCAATAGATTACGAGGGCTTCAGAAAAAATGTAAAATTCCAGTTTGAACAGGGCATAGACGGTCTGGTTCCTCTTGGAACAACGGCAGAAACTCCGACTCTTGATGAAAAACCTGGCAGCGAAGAGGACAAAATTATCGGAATTGTATTCGAGGAAGTCCGCAAATTTGAAGAAACCTCTGGTAAAAAAATCCCTGTAATTCTTGGAGCAGGCTCAAACAACACAAAGGACGCGGTTCTTTACTGCGAAAGAGCAAAAAAAGCCGGAGCAGATGCGGCGCTTGTTGTAACTCCGTATTATAACAAACCTTCAAAAGAAGGAATTTTCTGCCACTTTGAAGCAGTTTCAAAAGTAGGAATTCCGATTATCGTTTACAACATTCAAGGAAGAACAGGACTTAATATTCCTACAGACTTGCTCGAAAGAATTGCGGAGCTTCCGAACATTGCCGGTGTAAAAGAATCAAGCGGAAATGTGGCTCAGATGATGGAAGTAATAGGGCAGATAAAGAGAAAAAAGCCTGACTTTGCAGTTCTTTCTGGAGACGACGGACTTACGCTTCCGCTTATTGCAGCTGGAGGAGACGGAATTATTTCTGTTGCTTCAAATTTAATTCCAGAGTTGATGCACGAGCTTGCGGATTCGGCTCTAAAAGGAGACTTTGAGAAAGCCCGTGAGATTCATTACAGGCTTGCGCCTTTCTTTAAAGCTGAATTCTGTGACGGAAACCCGACTTCAATAAAGTACGCTATGAATTTCAAAGGACTTCCGGCCGGTCCGTGCAGGCTTCCGCTTGTTGAAGTTACAGAAAAAGCCAAAGAGATTATAAAAGATGCTTTGGCTGAATGTAAATTATAAATTTAATCAGTTTTTAGGGGGAATATTATGGCAGACAAATTGAAAGTAGGTGTTTTGGGCGCAACTGGAATGGTTGGCCAGCGTTATATAAAATTGTTGGAAAATCATCCCTGGTTTGAAGTAACTTATGTTGCGGCAAGTCCTCGTTCAGCTGGAAAAGCGTACAAGGATGCGGTAAAGAACCGTTGGCTTATTGGTGCTGAAATTCCTGCTGGCGTTGCAGATTTGATTGTTGAGGACGCAAATGACGAGAAAAAGGCTCTTGGAAAATGCCAGTTTGTTTTTTCTGCGCTTGAAATGGGCAAGGAAGAAATAAAGGCTCTTGAAGCTGCTTACGCTGCGGAAGGAATTCCGGTTGTTTCTAACGCTTCGGCAAACCGCTGGACGGAAGATGTTCCAATGCTCGTGCCAGAAATCAACTATTCTCATCTTGATGTGATTGCTGAACAGAAAAAGCACCACGGCTGGGACAAGGGATTTATCGCAGTAAAACCGAACTGCTCGCTCCAGACTTACATGATGCCGATTCACGCGCTGATTCAGGCCGGCTACCCAATCAAAAGAATGATTGTAACAACTTTGCAGGCAACTAGTGGAGCAGGTTATCCGGGAGTTCCTTCTTTTGACATGATTGACAACATCGTTCCGTTCATCGGCGGCGAGGAAGAAAAGACTGAAAAAGAATGCCTTAAGATCCTTGGAAAAGTTCAGGACGGAAAAATCGTTAACGCTGAATATCCGGTTGTTTCTTCAACTTGTACGCGCGTTCCTGTAATTGACGGACACACAGCTTGCGTTTCGCTTGAATTTGCGGACAAAAAACCGAGCCTTGAAGAAATTGAGAAAATCTGGACTTCTTATAAATCAGTTCCGCAGGAATTGAATCTTCCGAGCGCGCCGGAACATCCGATTGTTGTTCGCCACGAAGAAAACCGTCCGCAGCCACGCCGCGACCGCGAGACAGAAAAAGGAATGGCTTGCGTAATCGGACGCCTTCGCCCGTGCAATGTGTTCGACATCAAGTTTGTTTCGCTTAGCCACAACACAAAGCGCGGTGCAGCACTTGGCGGAATCCTGAACGCAGAACTGCTCAAGGCAAAAGGATTTTTTGACAATCTGTAGGAAGAATGCCGTTTTTGTCATTGCCGTACTTGATACGGCAATCGCTAAGCAGCAGATTCCCGTGTCGCAGCACGGGAATGACATAAAGACTGAACTTCAATGTCATTGCCGAGCATGAAATTTCGTGTCATTGCCCAGTGCGACCGGGCAATCTAACAGAAAAACCTTCAATAAAAACATGGAGCTGTCTGAACACAGGCGGCTCTTTTTTTTCAGGTTGAAATACTTTTACGGAAAAATTCAATGGATAAACAAGAACTTCATAATTCAATTTGCAGCAACGCAGTCTTTTCGTTTACACGTTCCGGCGGAAAGGGCGGACAGAATGTAAACAAAGTAAATACAAAAGTCCACATCGCAATTCCGCTTGCAAAACTTGCAGGACTTTCTGAAAAAGAACTGGAGCTTTTAACAAGCAAACTAAAATCTTCAATCAACAAGGACTTTGAAATTTTCATTGATTGTGAAGATTCAAGATTTCAAGAGCAAAACAGAAAAATTGCACTGGAACGGCTCGAATCAAAAATCGTTTCAGCTGTAAAAATCAACAAAAAGCGAATAAAAACAAAGCCAACCGCAGCCTCAAAAGAAAAACGCCTAAAAACTAAAAAGCTCAAATCGCTTTTAAAACAACAGCGCGCATTTAAGTTCTAACGTTAAGTGTCATTTCATTGCAGTAAAGCAAACGCACGCGCTAAAACTCAATCAAATTAGTTGAGACGCTTGCGGCGCTTTCGTCCACAGTCACAAGGCGGAACGCGCCGTTCTTAAAAAGCGCGGAAGTGTTTATCTGCGAGAAGCTGCCGAATCCGTGTTCAAAAACCGTGTGGACATGGCCGCCGAAAAGAGCCTTCACGTTGTTTTTTGCAAAAAGCGAAATAAGATAGTTGCGCTCGGTTGTGTCTTCAAGAGCCATTAACGGAACGTTGTCGCTGTAAAAAGGATAATGCGAGAAAACCATTTTTGGGTTCGAATCTGATTTCAGCAGTTTTTCAAGAGAATCAAGCTGGTCTGTTCCAAACGCGCCGTTTCCAGTGTCCACAAAATAAAAGCTGAACGGCAACGAAGCTGAATCGCCTGAACCGGAAGAAAGCGAAAAATAATATGTTGACTTGTACGGATAAATTGTTTTTTTCCAGTCTGTCCAGCCGTTGTTGTAAAGATCGTGGTTTCCAAGAATCGTGTAAATCTTAAAGTCTTCCGCAGAGTCCACAACTTTTTTTTCAAGCGCAAGATTTCTGATTTTTTCAAGATACAAATTGTAGTCGTTGCACTCGGATAAATGACCGCCGTCGGCAGTGTCGCCCAAATTTATTATGAATCTCGGAATTTTTGTCTTGTCGCTGCCTTCAAAAAGAGAGGAAATCTCGTCTAAGAAATCGCTCATTTTTGACGAATGAACGTCGCTCGCGCCAATGTGAACGTCTGTAACAACGATAAAGCTGTATTTTCCGTTCAATCCTAAATCTGAAGAAAGAACAGTTTCGCCGCTCAAGTCCGAAAATCCGCTGAAACGCTCGTCAACGTCTTCCTCGCCGAACAAAAGCTGGTAAAATCCGTAGTTCGCGCATGAAGAAAAAGCAAGCGGAATCAAAAATGAAGCCAAGATGAAAAATCTTCTAAATTTTCTCAAAATGAAAACCTCGCTTTCAAATTCCATTCGTAGCGGTCGATGTAAGGCGCAACAACGAACTGGTCACGCAAACGCAAGCCAAAATCGGAAGAGATTCTAAGTCCGTTCTTGAAATTCCACGCGAATCCGAGAGAATAAAGCGGCGTAAACGCAAGCGGATAGCGGTAAAGCTCGTGCGAGACTATTGAACCGTAAATTTCCGCGCCGGAATCAAAATAATAATTCAAGGCGACCGAGCCGCTCAAAGAAAAATCCCAGAGAAAATCGCGGTCAACAGCATCAATTCGAGCGAACTTCAAGCCCGATCCAAGATTCGCACGAAAGTCAAAGCGATTTTTCAACGCAAGGCGAAAAACGCCTTCAAGATAAATGTCGTGTTCAGAATACAAATCGTAGTAACGCTGAAAATGATAAACAAATTCCGCGCCGAAGCCGATTTTTTGGTTTTCAGTTTCTTGACCTAACCTCGGGAAAAAATAATTTCCAAGCGTTGTAAAGTCAAAGATTTTGTCGGAGAACTGAACGGAAGCAAGAGCCTTGTAATCTGAACTGAAACTTTCTTTCTCCTGAACTCCGTAAGTGAAGTTAAAAGGATTGAACTCGCGCTCCACATTTTTTGCCGCGACGTAGCCAGTGCCAGCCTCAACAAACTGCGTTACGCGCGGAAACGCGAAGCAAAAAGCGCAGGAGAAAATCAAACCGAAAAGCAAAAAAATTCTCTTCATTTCAATTCTAATTATAAAATTTTGACTGAATTTATCAAGAGAAAAAACAAAGACAACTTGTCCATAAGAGCAGGATACATTTAAAAGAAAAATACCTAAAAGCACTTTTAAATAGCAGCGCGCATTTAAGTTCTAGTCAGATAGTAAAAAGAACTTGTTTATGAGCAAATTCATCTGTTTTTAAAGGAAAAACACTTGTCTTAAAACAAATTCCATCTGTTTTTTAGCCAAAAACACTTGTTTTAGCACAAAATTCATCTGTTTTTTGACAAAAACTAGTTGTTTTTGAACTAAAATCATCTAGTTTTTTAATAAAAACACTTTATTTTAACAAAAAATCAAGTGTTTTATAACCAGAAATAGTTGTTTCTAGCCATAAAACACTTTGCAGAACTAGCAAATCTTCATGAATTTTGAAGTTCCGCTTACAGAAATTGCTTCGTCAGGGAAAACAACAGCAATATCTTCTTGCGCCATAGGAATTTTTGTTCCATCAGAACCGCAAAGCTCAACATTCTGCCCTTCAAGCAAGTAAAGCAAAGTCAGTTTTGTTGCAGAAAAAGTTTTTTCCTCAAACAATTCAAGTGAAAAGTATTCGCATTCAAACTTTCCAGGGAAAGAACCTGCCTTTAATAGATTGTTGTTCTTAAGAGAGGCAAGGCTTTTTTGAACATGTAGCTCGCGCGGACGTCCCCAGTCATACATTCTGTAAGTTATGTTACTTGACTGCTGGACTTCCAGAACGCGGATTCCTTTTCCAATAGCGTGAACTGTTCCAGACGGAATAAAAACAAAGTCGCCTTTCTTTACGCTGACAAAATTCAGTTCATTCTGAAATGTTCCTTGCTGTATGGAAGAAGCAATCTGTTCCTTGGAAAAATTTTCCTTTATTCCGTAAGCAAGTTTGGCATCAGGCTCTGCGTCAAGAACATACCAGCATTCAGTTTTTCCGCGCACGCCATCACCTTCAAGTTTCCTTGCAGTTTCATCATCAGGATGAACTTGAACAGAAAGAGTTTCGTTTGCCTGAATTACTTTCACAATAAGAGGATAGTCCTTTCCGATTGCATTTAGAAAATCTTTCTGGCAGCCATCAGGATGTGTGGAAGCTATCCATCTTTCGTATCCCCAGATTTTATCGCACTGAATAGGATTAAGCTTTAGCATTTTTGCATCTCACTTTACGATGTCATATTTTTTGATGTAAGAAATAACTTCGTCAACAGTGGTAAAGCACAAAGCTGTATTTGTATCCGCCGCGCCGTAGTAAATTGCAATTCTGTTTGTGTCAGCGTCAACAAGAGATGCGCAAGGGAACACAACATTGGCAACAAAACCACGCTCTTCGTATTCAACTTCAGGTGTAAGAAGGAAGTTTCCGCAGCGGTGAATCACTTTTGAAGGATCATTCAAATCCAAAAGAGCCGCGCCCATTGAATAAACAAAGCCAGAGCAAGTTCCTGTAACGCCGTGATAGAACAAAAGCCAGCCTTCTTCCGTTTCAATTGGAGCACAGCCCGCGCCAATCTTTACAGACTGCCACCATTCGCTTGATTTTCCCATAATCCATTTGTGGTTTCCCCAATGCAAAAGGTCATCGCTTTCAGAAAGGAAAATATCGCCAAACGGAGTGTGTCCGCTGTCTGACGGGCGTGTCATAATATAATATTTTCCGTTGAATTTTCTTGGAAACAAAACACCGTTTCTGTTGAACGGAAGAAAACCGTTGCCTTTAGAAGTGAAAGTCTTGAAATCTTTTGTTGTTGCAATTCCGATTGAAGCTCCGTGGAAATCCGTGCACCAGATTATGTGATAGACATCATCGATTTTTACAAGGCGCGGGTCATAAGCGTAGTTCGGGCTTACATCGTTTCCGTTTTCATCAGTGATTTTAATCTTGTCGCTGCTGAATTTCCAGTTGAGAGCGTCATCACTGAATCCGTAGTAAAGGTAAGGAATTCCGTTGCAAGTTTCAGCACGGAACACGCCGACAAAACCGCCCTCTTTCCACAATGCGACTGCGCTGTTGAATATGCGGGTTACATTCGGAATAGGATTTCTTCCGATAACAGGATTTTTTGAATAGCGCCAAACAGGTTTGTCAAAGCCAGCTGGTTTGTCTTCCCACGGCATATTTGGAATTGATTCGCCTTTAATTTTAATCATTTTTTTATTCTCCGAAATTTATTTTTTGTTTATGAACTCAAGGTTTTTTGAAATAAAATCGCACCGCTGTTTTACGCAGTCAGCAGAACGTCCAGGGTCAGACGGCGTGTTGAATACATAGTCGGTGAGTTTTTCAAGCGTTGTTGTCGCAACATGAAGCCTAGTATCGCTCGAAGCATAATAAATATATACATTGCCCGACGGCGTAACCGCAGCTCCGTTTGTAAACACAACATTGGAAACGTCCCCTACACGTTCTTCTCCAAGCGGTCCAAGAAAAAGCCCCGAAGGTTCAGCGATTACTTTTGATGGATCTTCTAAATCAGTTGCAAAGCAGTAAAGCACATAGCGAAGACCAGCAGCAGTATTGCGGACTCCATGCGCAATATGAATCCATCCGCGCTCTGTTTTTATTGGAACTGCTCCAGCTCCGTTTTTAACTTCTGTGATTGTGTGGTATTTTCTTTTGCTTGAAATTTTTTCTTCGTCAATCACAGCATTTGTTATATCGTCGCAAAGTCCAAAGCCTACTCCGCCACCGCTTCCTGTGTCGATAAAGTCGTCCATCGGGCGTGTGTAGAACGCATATTTTCCATTTACAAATTCAGGAAGGAGAACAACGTTTCTTTGCTGAGGAGAATGCAATGTCTTTAAGTTTGGAAGACGCTCCCACTTCTTCAAATCTTTTGTGCGCACAATTCCTGCGCAAGCAACGGCCGCGCTCAAGTCCTTTGACTTTGTGTCTTTGCTTTCTGAACAGAAAACTCCGTAAATCCATCCGTCCTCGTGCTGAGTAAGACGCATATCGTAAACGTTTGTTTCTTCTGCGCAAGTGTCCGGGAGCTGAACAGGATAATCCCAGAACCTGAATCCGTCTACACCAGAAGCGCTTTCTGCAACAGCAAAGAACGATTTTCTGTCCGCGCCTTCAACACGGGCAACAAGATAAAATTTTCCGTCTATATACAGTGCGCCGGAATTCATTACAGCATTTACGCCAAGACGTTCCATAAAAAATGGATTTGTTGCAGGATTCATGTCGTACTTCCAAAAAAGCGGAACATGATTTCTTGTAAGAACTGGATTCTTGTAGCGGTCAAAAATTCCGTTGTAGAAATCGCTCTTTTCATTTTTCATTGCAATGAGCGACTCATATTTTTCTGTCTGAATTTTTACTTTTTCTTCAAAGTTCATTTTATCACCTTAATTCTTGAAATTGTTTCAAAGCACATTCGTCCGTTGTGGTAAGGACATTTCCATGGCTCAACTATAGGCTGGCGGCTCGAAGGCTTGCGCTCTGCATCAACGCACCAGAACCATTCCGAGCCATCGCGCTTGTCAACTATATAATTCTTGATATAGCTCCAGACTGACTGGGCGGCATCAAGGAATTTTTTGTCATTTGTTTTTTGATATGCATTCAAAAAGCCAACAACAGATTCTGCCTGAACCCACCAAATGCGTGTTTCGTTGTTTTTTCCGCGCTCGCATTCATTCATAACAGAATTATCTTTGTAGGCAGCTTTTAGAATTCTGTACGGAATGATTTCTGTGATTGGCGCAATTTTCTGTCGAAGCTCGTCATCAGCAAGAACTTCAAGCGTTCTGTCTACAAGCCAAGAAGTTTCTATGTCGTGTCCATAAGAATACAAGTCAATCAGCGAATTGAAATTTTTATCAAAGAAAACTTCCTGCCGTTTTTCCTTTGGATTCCAAATTTTGTCAGCAAACTGATTCAAGATAAAAACAAGATTTTTCTTTACATCAGCACTGCGGCTCACGCGGTAAAGTTCTGTGTAGCCCTCAAGAACATGAAGCAAAGTGTTCATTGTCCGTTCGGCTGTTACACCGTTTTCGCTGAGCTTGTCATTTTCATTAGGCTTGAAGTCAGCAGTGAATGACTCAAGGTAGCCTTCGGAATCGCGGCATTTAGTTTCTATTGTCTTGTAAAGTTCAAACGCTTTGTCCAACGCATTTCTGTCGTGCGAAATATCGTAGTAGCTAGACAAGGCGTAAATTGCAAATGCCTGATTGTAAGTATGTTTAGTTGAATCCAGAATACTTCCGTCAGCATTTGCAGACCAAAACACTCCGCCGTTTTCCTTGTCATAAAATTTGTCGCAAAGGAATTTATAAGCGTGCTTGGCATAGTCCACAAGTTCTTTGTCTTCAAGCATTTTATATGCGTTAGAAAAGAACCAAAGAATACGGCTGTTAAGAATACAGCTTTTTTCTGCATTCTTATGAAGATTCAAGTCGAAATCAAGAAGTCCGTAGAATCCGCCGCGCTCATCATCCTTCATTTTTTTCCAGAAAGGAATGATATGATAAATAAGCTCACTCTCAACTTCAGCAAACATTTCTTCAAGCATTGCATTACTCCTATTTTTCAGTCTTTTTTATAAAGAATAACATCGTCGATATAAATCGGTCCGTCATACTTCACATAACCCATGGTAGGACAAATTGTTACAAATGTATATGTTGGATTTTGCTGGAACTCAAGTGAAACAGAAACCTTGTAATAAGATTTTCCGTCGTCAAGAGTTACAACCGGCAAGTCTTTTAAGAAAGTGTTGTTTTCCTTTAAGCCTGTTTTTACCCAGCCCGGATCAAAGGCAACATAAGGCTGAACTCCAGGAAGTTTTTCACCTTCGCTTTTCTTTGTAGCATGAGGAACAGCTTTGTCTTTTTCATAGTAAAAAGTGAAATCAAGTTTTGAAGCGTCTGCAACTTCTTTCATTGTTCCAAATTTAACTTTAAGCTCTTCCCAAGTATTTTCACCTGAATAAGAGCCGTCAACTTCAACCATTCCGCCATTGAGCTTTGTGTGCTTTATGCTTTTTATTTCAGCCATGTAGCCACCCAACGAGGAAGCGTCCGCAGTGTCGTTTTTAAAGTCGTAATGCTTTATGACGCTGTAAGTTATTTTGTTTGAAATTGTGATTGAATTTGATTCAGTTTCAAGCTTTGTTCCGTCGCTCAAAGTGAACACAACTTTTATAGAAAGAACACTTCCGTCCGGGAATGTTTTTGCATTTGCAAGCGTGTCAAAGTTGATTCTATAAATGTCCGAAGCAACGTTGTAATTCAATGTGCGTGGAGAAGCCGCAGGATTTCCGTTTATATAAAGTTCCGCGCGCTTTGCCTTTACAGAAGAATTTTTTCCCGGCATAAATTTTGCGCTTACTTCAAACAGACCTTTTGCGTCTTGATCACGTGCAGGATTTAAAAGATAAACACGAGGCTTGGAAAAATATTCAGGAGGATTTTTTCCAGAAAACAAAGCCGCATAATCGCTCAAAAGATTTGAAACACTGGACTTGTCATTTCTTATTCTGAATCCGTCGTAGTCATCATATATTCCATCTCCGCCCTCTGCAATTTCATAAGTGTTTGATGACGTAAGAATCCAGAACATCGAGCCTGCAAGACCTTCGTTGTATGCAGTTGAATTCCAAATGTCGTAAGCCGCAAGACGATTTAAATTTCCGCCGGAAGAAGTTCCGTATTCTTCAAGCACAATCGGCTTTTTTGCGGAACGGCCGGAAGCTGCGTGTTTTTTTATAAATTCATCGCCCCAGTTTATTTGCGCACTGTCAAGAATTCCCCAAGTTTCTGGATAAAGATGGAAAGTTCCGTAGTCAATATTTTTTATGCGGATAAGAGAATCAAAGTCAGTTCCTTCATAGCCGTTGTAGCAAGTTCCGCCTTCACCAGCATAAGGAGTGAATCCCGGCTGCCTCATAAAGCCTTCGTCGCCAACTGCGCACAACTGGTTCGGAGCAATTTTTTTTACAAAGGCGCTCATTTCAGTAACCCAGTTTTTTACAGTTTTTCCGCTTGTATCTTTTTGGTTGCGAGGCTCGTTCATAAGCTCCCAAGTCATTATCGTAGGATCTTCATTATACGGAATTCCTGTGTAAGAATTTTTTCTTGTGACAAGATGCTCCACAAATTCCTTGTAAACTTTGTGGCAATTTTCATTTGTGTAGAATTCTTCCGCGCTTTTTAGTCCGAACCATTTTTGCCAAGTAGCCGCATTCATAAGTCCGCCGAAAGCGTCCCAGTAATTGTTAATGGCAATCACAAGCTTAATGTTTCTTTTGGAAGCTTCTGCAATAGTAAAATCAAGCCGCTCAAAAATATCACGTGGATAGCCAAACTGGTCGGGCGTTTTTGTGTTTTCATTTATAAATTTTTGAGGAACTCCAAAAACTCCCGGCTCATCCATTCCGTGCGAATTATGATCATCATTCGGTCCAAACTGAAATCCCCAGCAGCGCAAAACTGTTACGCCCATTTCCTGCGCATCATCAAGAACGTCAGTAATCATCTTATCCGGGGAATAATGCATATAATAATTATTTGTGCCTACAAAACGGAATTCTTTTCCGTCAAGCATGAACTTGTCTTTTTGAACTGTTACAAATCCTTTTGCGCCGGAAGCAGAACATGAAGCAAGCAGACCAAAGCAGGCAAAAACAGAAACCGCAGTCAATTTCTTTATAAGTTTCACAAATTCCTCCGCTACTCTTTTACAGAACCAGTAACCATTCCGCCGTAAATGTAACGCTGCAAAGAAATAAAGGCTATGAGAGTCGGAATAACAGCGATGACAACACCAGCGCAAATTACAGGCCAGTTAGTTCCAAACGGACCTTTGAATTTATAAAGCGAAGTTGAAATAACCTGCAATGATTTTTTCGGCATATACAAAAGCGGATTGTAAAAGTCATTGTAAAGGTTTACGCATTTCAAAATCAAAATTGTAACTGTCGCAGGCTGAAGCAGAGGAAAAATTATTTTTGCAAAAACTTGAAAATATCCGGCTCCGTCAATAATCGCAGATTCGTCAAGAGACTTTGAAATATTGTTCAGGAACTGAAGATAAATCATAATCGCAATAATATCAGTGCCCATAGAAAGAATGATTACAGACAAATGCGTATTGTACATTCCAAGTTTCTGAATTATCTGGAAAGTTGCAACCTGAGTCGTTATTGTAGGAATAAGAGAAATCCAAAGGAACATCTGGCGGACAATTTTCTTGAGCTTAAAGTCAAAGCGGCTCAAAACAAACGCTGTCATAGAACCAGTTATTACAGTTCCAACGCCGGAAAACAGAATAAGAATAAATGTGTTCCAAAAGCCAAGAAGCATGTTTCCTTTTATAAACGCAGTCTTGTAGTTTTCAAGGAAAAATCCTTCTGTAACTTTTACTCTAATCACAGTGCAGTTTTCTCCAGAAACATAAGCGCCTTTTACCATTAAAGACGCGGCTGTTTTTTTATCAACGGAAACAGAGCTTTCTTCGGAATTAAGCGGAAGCTCAATTCTTGCAACTTCGTTTCCCAAAGAATCAGAAACAACAATAAAACTTTCTTTTGAACTGTCTTCTATTTTGTCATAAAGGAACGAAAATCCTTTTAAATTGTGTTCCATTAATATAGAAGAATTCAGCGCAATTTTATTTCCGTTTTCAAAAGATTCCGCGCCTTTCCATATTTCATTGTTCGCCTGGAACCTTGGAAGATCAAACGGACGGCTTCTGTTGAATTCCTCGCCTGTCTTAAAAGAGCCAAGGAAAACAACAAGAATCGGAAGAATAACAGTCAGTGCGGAAAAGCACAGCAAAATATATTTGAGCCATTTTGAAATCTGGCGTTCGTGAATTTTTGAATTCATAATCAACCTTCCTTAAAAAATATGTCAGCTTTTTTCATCTGTATTGAAAATCGCATTCTGAATAAACGAAATCAAAAGAACCATAATGGTAAGCACAATCGCCATGGCAGAAGCAAGTCCAATCTTGTTGAATTTAAATGCTGTGTCCATTGTTTTGATTACAAAAGTTGAAGAGCCGTTTCCGCCGCCTGTCATAATGTAAGGAATTTCAAATACACTTACCGCGCCTTTTACAGCAAGAATCGCGTTAATCTGAAGAACCGGGGCAATTCCAGGAAGAATTATAAAGCGGAACTTTTGCCATGCGTTTGCTCCGTCCAAGGCAGCCGCTTCAAAAGTAACTTTTGGCAAAGACTCTATCGCCGCCACAAACATTACAATATTAAATCCCATGTATCGCCAGATAGACGTAAACGACAATGAGTAGTTTACAAGCTTAGGATTTGTAAGCCAAAGAGGTGTATTTTTTACTCCAAGGAAATTCAAAAATGAATTAAGAGTTCCTGTGTCCTTGAAAAAATATGTAAAAATAAAACCAATTGCTACGCTGTTTATAAGATTTGGGAAAAACAAAACTCCCTTAAAAAAGTTAACGCCTTTTACTTTTGTGCATAGAATAACCGCAAACAAAAGCGCAAGTGCAAGCTGAATAAAAGAGCCCACAAGATAGTAAATGCTGACTGCAAAAACCTTGAAATATTCCGGGCGTGAAAAAACTTCTATATAGTTTTTAATTCCAATGAACTTTTTCTGTCCAAGTCCGTCCCACTTCAGAAAACTGTAGCCAAACATATTTATGATTGGAAGAAATCCAAAGACGATTACAAGCACAAGCGGAACTAGCAAAAATGTGAAAATCACGACTTTCTGCTGTTTTTTAATTGAAAGTTGTATCTGGTTTTTCATTGTGGCTCCCTTGCATCGGAACTCCACAAAGAAATTCCAATGCCTTTATGCACGAAAGTTTTTTTTACATTTCATCCTTAAGCGCGATTTTTTTTTGCGCCCAAAGATGAAATTATTTTTTTTATATTAAATGCCATTTTCTAGAATGAAATTCCATTTTATTGCCCAGAATAAACTTCTCTATCGTTTGCCAGACGTGAAATTCCCTGTCATTGCTCGGCTTGACCGGGCAATCTTCAATGGCATTCTTGAAACTTTTTAGTTTAAATATTCTGCTCTGGTTTTTGCCCAGCGTTTGTTCCAGTCTGCCATGATGCCTTCAAAAGTTTCTTTTGTGCTTCCAATAGCAGCGTCGATAATTCTTTTCTTTTCAGGATCGTTCCAGAAGCCGATTTCAGACTCCTTGTCAATCTTGTCGTAAACACCTTCGTACTGTGGTTCTGCAGGAGCAGACTCAATGTACTGAACGCCCATTTCACCGAACGAATCCAAAACTGCAGGATAAGGCTCGCCCTTCTTTACCGGGATAGATTCTGTATACTGAACCCAGTCTGTGTCGTCTGACATAAACTTTATCCAAGCATAAGCAGTCGCCTTGTTCTTGCTGTACTTGTTGATGCAAAGAGGCATATCAAGCTGAGCTTCCGCATATTTTTTTCCGTTAATTTCAAATGGGAACGGCATATATCCGATTGTTTCCGGGCGGGCTGCAAGATCTTTTACCTGCTGAATTGCCCAAGAGCCAAGAACCATGCATCCGATTTTTCCGTCGGCAAGATCCTGCTTTGACTGCTCCCATTCAGAAGCAAGCAAGTCTTTTTCGCACAAGCCGCGCTTTACAACTTCGTACATCATTTTGTAAAGCTCATAGTGTCCGTCGCCAGGAACAAAAGGAGAATCCTCGTGGATAATCTTTCTCTTGTATTCTGGATCTCCAGACGCGCTCAAAAGTCCGCCTTCCCATTGATTCAAAGTCCAGCCAGAAGGATAGTTCATAAATACTGGAACTGCATTTGTCTTGTCTTTGATTTTCTGCATTGCCTCGTAGAATTCTTCTGTGTTTCTTGGAACTCCAACGCCAGCCTTTTCAAAAACAGCCTTGTTGTAAACAATTCCCGCGCTTACAGTTGCAACCATCGGATATGTGTAAACAACATCCTTGTAAGAAATTGCATTTGAAGTTCTTGTAAAGTTCATTATTTTGTCAAAATCTTCAAGCTTGCCAAGCGGCTCAAAATATTTTTCAAAGTCGATTGACTGAATATTCGGGCGGCAAAGAACATCGCCATATTCCTGAGTTCCCATGCGGGTTCTTACAGTTCCTTCGTAATCTGTAATCGCCTCAAACTCTACAGAAGTTCCCGGATATTTTTCCTCAAAGGCTTCCTTGTATTCCTGAAGCTTGGTGTCTACAATGTCTGTTCTGTTTGTAAGAACGATAATGTTTCCACCGATTTTTCCGTGAATGGAATTTTCACCGTCATTGTTTTTTGAGCAGCCCGAAGCCAAAAGCGTCAAAGCCGCCGCCGTGCACAAAACCACACTTCTTTTCATTTTTCCTCCAAAATGCCAGCTTCCAATATTCAGAAGCGGCCGCAGTTTTTAAAACGGATTTCACATAAAAGAACTAAGATTAAGCCAATCCATTTGTTTGTTAATTTTTGAAAATAGAGAAAACGGTTTCTTTATTTATTTTATTATAGCACCGAAAACCCAGTTGTCAATCTTTTTTTATTATTTTTTTAACAGAATTCTAACTGGCTTTTTCCTGAAAAAACGCAGCCCTTTACAGATTTTTTAAACTTTTTGAAGAAAAAATTTATATTTTGCACAACAATTAATAGAAAAAGTGCAAAATTCACAAAAAAATATTTAAAACTTGCGAAAAAAAAACTTGACAGCGCAAGACTTCCGTGCTTATCATAAACATACAAAAGAGAAAACGGTTTCTTAAAACAACGAAATTTTATGAGGTTTTTATGAAGATTAAAAAAATGCCTGTGGCTTTATCGGCTTTACTTCTTTCACTGGGGGGGGGCGGCTTTTGCAGATGATGCTCCTGTTAAACAGAACGCCTGGTTCGACCTTAAAATGCACAACACAGTTGGCTACAACCTTGAAGAAAAAATCTACGGAATGGAATCAACAGTTGACCAGGCGCAAATCTGGTGGGACCTGTTTCCTGGAGCAAACCGCGGCTACAGCTCAGAAAACGACGGATTTTCTGTTTACTTTAGAGTTGAAGACTTGAGATACGTTTTCAAATTCTATGACGAAAAAAAAACTTACCTTGACAGCTACAACGGCGGAGACGATTCACAGTCTGGAACTGTAGATTCAAAGAAACTGTCAACAGGATGGGAAGAACGTCCTGGAAACTGGAATGACAAAGCTTCAAACTACTTTGACTATTCAAGCATTGTTGCCGGCGTAAAATACAGAAACTGGTTCATGGACTTCTACAACTTCAACTATGAAGACGGAGCTCAGGTTGGATTCAACCACTCAAGCTTAAAGTCAATCTTTGACGACTTCCGCAGCGACAAGGCATTCGACACAGACAAGGACAACACACTTGGCTTCCTTTACTACAACGGAATTCAGGACACAAGAAACTTCCTTGACAAAGACACTGGAAGCCTTGGACTTACAGGCGTTATTTCTACAGGAATTGAATTCGACAACCTTAAAGTTCAGCTTTCTACAGGAGCGGCAGGTTCTTGGATAAGCTCACAGGATCCAAATCTTGACGGACCGGACGGCTACGGAAACGCAGACAGTCCTTATACTTCAAGCGCAAACATCAAGAGAGGAAAAACTTATCAGAAACTAAACGAAGGAAACGCAGGAGCAGTTCAGCTTGACGTTATGTTTAAGCCAACAGAGCAGCTTGAGCTTAACTTGAGCGGGCTTACAACTTTCAACTACAAGAAAGCTTATGAGTCCAGACGCAAAGGTCAAGACAGAAAGAACGAAAATATCAACTTCACAGAACTCAGCACAGCAAAAGATATCCGTGCATTCGGCGCAGACATTACTTACAACATTGAAACTTCTAAAGGCGTAATCGCTCCTTATGCAGGAATTGACTACAACTACAGCGATGGAAGAACAAGAACTTACTATGATGACGGAGTAAGCAAGACAGAAGAGCAGAACAGCCAGTTTGAAGTTGGCGGCGGCTTGGCATGGTATCCACGCGGTGCAAACGCAAAAGCCGGACACGACTCTCTTGACTTCTGGGGTCGCCAGTTCCCAATCGGAGCTTCTGTTGGTGTAAACACAGACAACAATGGAATTGCAAGCCTTGTAGTTTCAGCATTTGAAACACCTGATGAAAATGCGCTTATTCCAAACCTCGGCGGATTCGTTGAGTTTGAATGGGTAAACTTTGCAGAGCAAGACGGCGGAGATTCAAGATTCTTTGCAGCAGCCCAGCTTGAATACATGATTAAAACTATAACAAAGAGCGGACTTTCTGTTGGAATTAAGCCTTATGCGCTTGGACGTTGCATTCAGAGATGCGGTGCAAATCTCCAGAGAACTGGACAGTACACAGTGGACTCAAGGCTCGGTCTTGTTATCTATCCTTCTGAAAAGTTCAATGTTGACTTCCGCTATGAACGTCAGGATCAGCTTTACACAAACAGCACTGACAACAACACTGACAAAGGATGTATCACAGGAACATTCAGCTTTAGACTTTAGAATTTAAGTTTTATTTTAGCCTCCTATTTTAATAAAACTTAACATACACTTGCTTCCTTGGAGTTTCCAGGGAAGCATTTTTTTTATTGAAACAAAAAATTATACTAACCTTTCGTAGTCTCTTTTTGCATAAAATATATGCATTATTGTTGCAACTTTCTTATTTTTTTCATCTTCAACAATGTACAGCGCAACATAATTTTTCATAAATATAAATCTTCTGTATCCTTTTCGTTGCAAACTTTGCATAGGACAAAGAGGAAACATATACGGGTCATTGCAAAGATAACTTTTTTGTTTGTAAAAATCATCCAAAAGCTTTCCCGCTGAAATGGGATTTGCTAAAGTTTCTACAAAATATCGGACAATTGCATCAAGTTCTGCTTTTGCTGAATCCGTAATTTCAACTTTATAAGCCATACTTTTTTCTTATATCAGAAATTGCATCATCAGCATCGGAAACTCTGCCAGCTTTTACATCTGCTTCGGCAAGTGCAAGTTTTTCATGCAGATTATTCAAGAAAACTGATTTTTCAAAAGTTTCCATGCTCATAATTACCATGTCGCCATAGCCGTTTTTTGTAACAAAAATAGGCTCGCTAGTTTCATGGCAAAGATTTGAAATTGATGTCGTATTTTTTAAGTCTCTAATGGGAACAATATGCGGCATAATTAAACTCCCAAAAGTCAATATGAAAATATCAATTTTCAACTTGGCTTTTACATGGGATTATTATGGCATAATATATTTTTTGTGTCCATAAACATCGCTGTGTCAAACACGGCAATGACAGTTAATCAGGATAACAAATTTTTTTCTTGTCCCAAGGCGGATTTTCTTGTATATTTATAGAAACAAAAGGAAAACAGTTTCTCTAAATTTTCCTTAATAAAAAAAACTATTACAAAAAAAATGAATATGAAGTATACGATAAAAGAAATCGCAGAGCTCACAGGCGTTGCAAAAAGCACAGTATCAAAAGCCCTTAACGGACAAAAAGGCGTAAGTGAAGAAAAGCGAATTGAAATAATGAAGCTTGCTTCGGAATATAACTATATTCCAAACGCGGCGGCAAGGGCGCTTTCACACAACAAGTCCGAAACAATCGGAATTTTAATTTCTGCGGATTACGAATATACGCTTTCAACTTCCTACTGGATAGAAATAATTTCCGCAGTTTCGTGCGAAGCTGAAAAAAACGGCTACAACCTTCTTGTCATTACCCAGGACAAAGACGAGCCGCTAAAATCGCTTGAAAACGCAATATTCAAAAAATCCATAGACGGACTTGTAGTTCCTGCCGAATATGTCCATGCGGATTTAATCAAGCTTTTAAATACTTCTGGAATTCCGTTTGTCATTCAAGGACGGACTCCCCTTTGCAACCACTACTGCGTTGACGTGCGGAACAAAGAAGGCGCGTATCTTCTAACTTCAAGACTGATTGAAAACGGCGGAAAAAACATAGCATGCATTGCCGGGCCAAAAGAATTTCTTTACAACAAGGAACGTGTTGAAGGATTCAAGAGCGCGCTCAAAGAGCAGGGAATAAAAAATCCGCCAGTCGTCCACAGCCCATACACAGAGGAAGAAACCGTAAAAAACATCAGCGCATTTCTAAAGCAAAATCCAATGATTGATTCAGTTTTTATAACTGCCGGCGGAGACTTTCTATTCTTCATATTCGACACAATGCGCAAATTCGGCTTTGACCTTGACAAAATCGGATTCGCAGTTTTCGATGACTACAAGCCGATTCACTACATCATAAAACCTGTAGTTTCCGCAAGACAGCCGATAAAACAAATGGGCGCGCAAAACGCAAGAATTCTTCTTCAGCTTATAAACAACGAAGAGCCGCCAAACTCTTCACTGTTTGACATCTCGATTGTGTAAAGGGAAAAGAAGAATTATATTTAATCAAGCCTGAGATTCAATCTGCTCTTTGCACCAAGTTTTTATGTTTTCCATGAGCATATAAGTTATTTTCCTAAAGCAAATATATTGTTTACCCGCGGTAAAATAAGTTATTCTGCAATGTCATACAACAGTTATTTAGAAGGAAAGAATTTATAACAGCATTTCAATCGATAGTGACTCTTTTTTACTCCAACATGAAAGCCATATAGTAAGGAAGAGATAATTTTTCTTTTTCCTGTCCAACATTGCAATCCCCATATTTAATACATAGATTCACATTATATTGTTCTTTATTCTTCAATATAGTATTTGCAGATTTAGTATTTCCATTGGTTGCTTTAACTTCAACAAGAACAGCATTATTTTGATATTTCGTAATAAAATCAATTTCTAACCCCGATTCTTTGTGATAATAATAAAGAGGTCTATTCATCTTTGAAAAAGCATCAGCAATTATGTTTTCGTAAATGGCGCCTTTGTACATACCAAAATCACCATTCAATAAGGCAGCAGAACTTCCCTGCTCAAGCATTGCAACAAACAACCCCGAATCCTGCATATATATTTTAAAAATATTGTCTATTTTATTTCCTTCAAAAGGCAGACTAATATTAGAAAGGTTATAGCAAATATTTATTATTCCAGCATCAAGCAGCCACTGAATTGCGGCCTGATAGTTTTCTGCGCGACCTTTTTTCTCTAGCTGTGCATAAGTGAATTTCTTGTTTTCTTTTGCTAATTGCGCAGGAATTGAGTCAAAAACTCTATTTATTCTAGCGAGCAAAGTTAAATCAATTTCTTCCCTTTCATTTTCATCCAAATGCTTACCAAAATCATCCTTATATTCTTCAAGAATGTCCCTTTGTTCAGCATATACAATATTCATATCATTACTTGCAAGGAATCTGTCTACAACGTAAGGAAGTCCACCAACACATATATATTCCCTAAAATTTCTTAACATTGAATTATGCATGACCTCGCTTACAGGAGTCCTTTCCCGATAACATCGTTTAAGTTCTGAAATAACACTTTCGTCTATCCCCTTGGCCCATAAGAATTCTTCAAAATCCATAGGCTTCATATAAATTATATGTTCAAATCCCGTTGGAATTCCACGTCCTTTTTTAAGGTTATATCCTTTAATTCCCAAAAGCGATCCTGTGCAAATTACATCATAACGGCCATCAATCATAAATGGTTTTATACTTGCCCTCGCATTAGCACATTCTTGAACTTCATCAAAAATAATAATTGTTTTGCCAGGAACAAAATGCGTACCGGGAAAGAGCGCAGAAATATCTAAAGTTATTCTATTGATTACAAAATCGCCATCAAATATTTTTTTTGCAGATTCATTATCCTTGAAATTTATATAGACAACATTTTCATAATTCTCTTCGGCAAATGCTTTCACAATGAATGTTTTTCCAATCTGTCTCATTCCCTTTATTACAAGAGCCTTTTTTTTTCCTGTATCATTTTTCCAAGCTATCAAGTCATTCATGATTTTCCGTTTGTACATAAAACCTCATTTACCATCACACTTTTCCAAGGGACTTTTCACTTATATACTACACTTTTCAAAGGGACTTTTCAACATTTAATACACTTTTCGGATTTTCTTTTGAGGAGAAATATACTTTCAAGAAAGTGTTCAGAGAAAAATCAATACTATTCAAGTTCTATCTATTGAAAGAGTCAGTCTTCGCACCATTTCTTTTACAAAATTAATATCTTTCTCCGGCAAATGGTTTATATCACGAATTAAATTGATAATTTCTGGTTTTATTGTTTCTGGGACTTCTGAGTTTTTTCCAGTTACAAGATATTCAACAGTTACGCCAAGTTCTTTTGCAATTTTCACAGCTGTTTCTGCAGTAGGTTCTGTGTGCTTTTCTGCTAAATAATGATCAATTGCTCTTTTTGAAATTCCAGTTTTATCTGCAAGTTCTTTTACTCGTATATCTTGATACTTTAACTCATCTTTTAGATTTTCCCTAAATCCCATAAGTATAAAATACCTTGATTAGCAATTATTTATTGAAAAATACCTTATTT
>JAUNWH010000003.1:0-38282 GCA_030540405.1 Spirochaetales bacterium | reverse complement strand
GTATATTATGTTATAATACCTATTTTAGGTATTTTATATTTTAATACCTTTATTGGGTAAGTGATTTTTTTTGCTTTAATGGAGTTTTATGGAGTTTATAATTTTAATATCAAGTGTTATTTTTATCATTTTATTTTTTTTGCCTTCAATAATACTTTGGTATAGACGCAATCGTTGTCCTAAATGCGGAAATTGGCATTGCTTAAAATATGTTACAGAAGTTGTTACAGATAAAGTCGTTGGGCATGATCGAACCAGATATGGTAGCGGCGGTGGTTATGGAAAAGGATTTTTTAGAGGAATGTTTAATTCCCATACAAGTGATCAGCCGTTTATACGTTATTGGGTTGAAGAGCGCTATGTCTGCCAAAAATGCGGAAGGCATGTCTCTGTGCATACAAAAAAGGATAAGAGATAAAAAAGTCGGAAATTGAGAATAATGAATTTAGCAGATATTTTTGCAGATACACAAAAATTATATAAATCTCATCCAGTTCTAATAAAGGGATGCAAATTTTCACGCAAAGAACAACAGTATATTCCTGAAAATAAAAAAGTTAGTTGTAATTTATATAGATTTAATTTTGAAGCAAAAGTATTTGTTTCAAAAAGAAGAACATTTGAGGCTGCTGAGAAATATGCAAAAGATAAAAATAAAGTTGCCGTTTTGAATTTTGCGAATTGGTACAATCCTGGTGGTGGAGTTATTTATGGTGCGAAAGCTCAAGAAGAATCCCTTTGCAGAATTTCTACACTATATGATTGTCTTAGTTCTCAAGAAATGCATGAGAATTTTTATATACCACATCAAAAGATAAATAATGATTTGGCAAATAATGACATTATTTACACTCCTAAAGTTCTTGTTTTTAAATCTGATACAAATATTCCAATTCTTCGTTCAGAATCAGAATGGTTCTATTGTGATGTCATAACTTGCGCGGCTCCTTGCCTTGGCTGTAATGAAAATGATATTTCAGATGAAAAACTTGAAACATTGCATGCATCAAGGGCAAGGAAAATACTTGAAGTTGCATGCAACAATGAAGTTGATGTACTAATTTTAGGTGCATTTGGCTGCGGAGCATTTTCTAATCCTCCATAAATTGTTGCAAATACTTATAAAAACGTTATTTCGAAATATCTGCATACCTTTAAGGTTATTGAATTTGCCATTTACTGTTCAGAAATTGAAACGAAGAATTTTACAGTTTTTAATAAAATCCTAGGAAATGACGAGGAATTTATGTTACAAGAATTCTACCCAAAAAACAAAACCATATCTTCTTCTAAAATTCAAGCAAAGGTTATTCTTGCGAAGTGTCCTTATGCTTACTCAAAAACCGAAAATCTTTTTGGAATGAGAATTCAAAAATTCGGTTCAGATTGGAAGCGTACATGGGCTTTTAAAATTGATGCAGAGCTGGCTCATAATGAAGGATATAACAAGGAGCGCACAAATGGAACTTTTGCTCTCACTTCGGAATATCCAGGCTGCCCTTATTGCCATTCATTCAATCTGGCTCAATGTTCTTGTGGAAAATCGTTTTGCTTTAAGATGGAAAGTGAAAGTCGTTCAAAAACAATGAAATTGACTTGTCCGTGGTGCAAACGAACAGGTGAATATTATTCATCAGAAAAATTAAATTTACAGGGAGGGGGGGGTTATTAAATTATGGAATTCCGTAAAGGCCAGACAATAAATCTTGAAGGCGGAAAATCTGCGAAAATTATTTCAAAGCTTGGTGAAGGCGGACAAGGTATTGTCTATTCTGTCAAGATTGCTGACAAGGATTATGCTCTAAAATGGTACACCTGCAAACTCTCAAATAAAAAAGAGTTCAAGAAAAATCTGCAAATAAACATTACAAGCGGAGCTCCAGACAATAAATTTTTATGGCCGCTTTATGTCTCAGAAGAAATAAATAACAGTTTTGGCTATATAATGGAACTAAGGCCGAAAAACTTCTCTGACTTCTCGGATATTTTGAACAACAAAGTTCGTTTTTCATCAACAGATGTGCTTATTACATCTGCGCTTAATATTGTAAATGCTTTCCGAACACTGCATAGAAAAGGATTGAGTTATCAGGATTTAAATGATGGCAACTTTTTTATTGATGTAAGCAATGGAGATGTTCTTATTTGTGACAACGACAATGTGACACCTGATGGAATGAAAAACGCTGGCAACATTGGCGGCAAGCCTGGCTACATGGCCCCGGAAATTGTCTGTGGCAAATCACACCCGAATTCTCTTACTGATTGCCACTCGCTTGCGGTAATTTTATTCAAATTATTTTGCCGACACGACCCGCTCATGGGCAAAGCCTATGTAGACAGTGTCTGCATTACAGAAAAACTTGAATGGGAATTATATGGAGCAAAACCAGTATTCATTTTTAATCCTCATGACAGCTCAAATCGCCCAGTGGTTGGAATACATCCAAACCCAATAAAACTATGGCCACGCTATCCAAAGTTTATACAGGATGCTTTTATAAAATCATTCTGTGACGGATTAAAAAATCCTAATCAGCGTTTGCCGGAAAATGAATGGCAAAAGCTATTAATTCGCTTCAGAGGAACTTTGTTAAAATGTCCGCATTGTTCTGATGAAGTTTGTATTGCGCTTGTTCCTACTGGAGATACGCTTAGATTTACTTGTGGAAATTCCTACAGTTTTCCTTTTGCGTTAGAAGATGATAAACATAAGACACCATTATTTCCAGGGGTAAAATTATATTCCTGTCTTACTTCAAAAAATATAGATGATTATTTGACAGTTACAGGTGAAGTTATTATGAATAAGAATAATTCTTCACTATGGGGAATAAAAAACCTTTCAGATAAAATATGGACTTTTACTACAAAAACTGGCGAACTAAAAAAGATAGAAAAAGGTTCAGTAATTCCAATTGCAAATGGCTTAGAAATCAATTTTGATGGAATAAGCGCAAAAATTTCAAAATAATAGTCTAACTTGGAGGAAAATAAAATGGGGATGTTTGATGATGTTGAAGGTATCGTAAAAAGACAGATGGTTTTGTTTTTTGTTGTTGATACTTCTGGCAGTATGCAAGGATCAAAAATCGGGGCTGTGAATACTGCAATCCGAGAAGTTTTGCCTGAATTAAAAGATGCAGGCGGTTCTGATGTTGATTTAAAAGTTGCTTGTCTTACTTTTTCAAGCGGATGCCAGTGGATGTATCCAACACCAATTGCATCGGAAAGTTTTCAGTGGAATCAGCTTGAAGCAGATGGTGTAACAGATTTAGGAGAAGCCTGTCGTGAACTTTCAGAAAAACTATCTAAAAACGAATTTCTAAAAGCACCTTCTGGTTCTGTTGCTCCTGCTATCTTTTTAATGAGCGACGGAGAACCTACTGATGACTTTGAATCTGGTTTGGCACAGTTAAAGCAGAATAATTGGTTTAAATACGCAATCAAGGTTGCTGTTGCAATTGGAGACGATGCGAACAAAGATATTCTTGCTAAATTCACAGGAAATATTGAGGCGGTCATTACAGTTCATACTCCAGAGGCTCTTAAAAAATGGATTCGTAAAGTTTCTATTACATCTTCTCAGATTGGAAGCAAAAGCCAGCCGGCAAGTAATGGTCAAATTCAGTCAAAGCAAGATGCGATGATTGATGAAATTAAAGACATTCAGCAGGCAGATCCAGATTTAGATTCGACTTCTACAAGTGGAGATGACTGGTAAATTATGCTCATTGCTTTGGATGCTCGATGTCAGGGAAGCGAGCATATAAAAATAGCCAGACCTTGCCAGGATTTTGCAAGAGCTATGACAAATTACTGGGGAACAAATGCTTATGCCCTTGTTGCTGACGGACATGGCGGAGAAAAATACTTTCGCAGCGCAGAAGGTTCTCGAATTGCTGTGTCATCTGCTGCAGAGGAAATGAATAAAGTTCTTAAAGAATTACTTTTTCACATAAAGAAAAAAGAAGCAAATGTAATTGACAAGAGCCTGAAAAACCTTTGTTCACGCATTCTGCTTTTATGGCGTGAAAAAGTAAAAGCTCATTTTTCTGAAAATCCGCTTTCAGAAAAAGAACTGAAACTTTGTGAAGAATTGAAAATAAACATTCCTCTAAAAGAAGAAGATCTTTTTATGCTTTACGGTTCAACCTTGCTTTCTTCTGTTTATTTTGAAAACTATGAATTCTGGTTCAGTCTTCAAATTGGCGATGGAAAAACATACATCTTAAAAGAAGATGGTTCAGCAATTTCTCCAAAAGAACTTGAAAATGAAAAAGCCGCTTTTGGAGTAACGCCTTCTCTTTGTGGAAAAAATGCAATAGAAGAATTCCGCTATGGTTTCAGCTTTGAAAAAATCGCTGGAATCTGCGTAATGAGCGATGGTCTTACAGATTCTTTTAATTTGGAGAAACTTCCCAACTTCTTGATTAGCATAAAAAACAACGCAATACAAAATGCAGAAAAAACAAAAGCTGAACTAGAGGAATATCTTCCAAAGCTTTCTGAAAAAGGAAGTGGTGATGATATTTCGATTGCAGGAATTTTTGTAAAAGAAGATGGCAATAAATTGATGAATATACTTAGGAAATGATAGTTGTGAATGAGAATTTAAATGGTAGAAAAACTCATCGTGAAATTATGACACAAATATTTGAATTGTTTTTACAGGAAAATCTAAAACATTTTGAATCAGTTTCATTAAATTGCCTTGAGGTCAGCAAATGGACAGATATAGTCTTGCTTGGAGAAGGGAAAAATTATCGTAATATTTGTCATGCGATAGATGCTGTGAAGTTTACTAGCAACTCAACTTCAGGGGAAAATGAATCAACAACCTACACTAAAAAATTCACGAGATAAAAGTTTTTCATAATTAGGAGATTTTAAATATGACATTATTTATGATTATTAAAATTGCCTATTACATCTTTTTTGCAGGTCTTTTTGTTCTGGCGGGCATTGTTTATTCCAAGTTAAAAAAAGTATCAGAAAAAATCTCAAAAAAAGAGCTTGATAAAGCAGGAGTAAATTTTGAAATTTATAAAACTCCAGAGTCGTTCATTATGCATTCTTATCCAAAATTTCCTCTTTCTGCTTTGGTGAAAATTCTTCCTGGAACTTTTGTTGGTTTAGGAATTCTTGGTACATTTATAGGGTTTTCTGATGGAATTTCAGAAATGAGCCTTACAGGAAATGTTGATGAGCTTTTCGGAAAATTAGATATTTTTTTTACAGGTCTTAACACCGCATTTTTTACTTCAATTATCGGTGTTGTTTTATCTGTTGTTTTTGGAATAATTTATCAGTTTCCTCTTAATAAAATTAAGTTTCACTGTGCAAGAATTTATAATTTGCTTGTCAACGGTAATATTTTTGTTGAAAATACAAAGTTAGAATTTGATGTGTATATTTCTTCATTAAACGAGATGACAAAAACACTTCTTTCTGCAAAGGAATCCATTGAAAGTCTGCCTGCAAAATTTCTTGATGTAGAAAAAAGCCTTGAAAAATCAATTCTTCCTATAAAAGAAACTTTCGGCACAATGCAATCGACTTTGGAAAATTATTCTAAACAGGCAGAAAGCTTGCAAAACGCTTCTGGGCAGATACAGCAAACTCTGACAAAATTTATAGAAAATTCTGAGCAAACGACTTTAAAAGTGAATACAACTCTTGAACAGACAATCAATGCTACAAAAGTAATTCAAGAGAACAATGAAAAATTGAATGAACAGATTTCAGAATCTTATAAAATTGCGATGAAAGATTATCAGGAAATTGACGAAAATATCGGTTCAATTTTAAGTGAAGTAAATAAAAATCTTACAGAATATTCAAAAACAATAGAAAAAACTCTTGTTCAGACACTTGAAGAATATAACAAAACAGCGCAAAAAGTTACAGAATCATTCTTTGGAGAAAAAAATTAATGCAAGATGAAACAGAAGATTCAGGAAGCGCAGGAGATTTCAACCTTTCGATAAGCGACATGATGAGCGCACTGTGTGCAATTTTTGTTCTTTTGTGCATTGGAATTATTTTGCAGCTCAAGCAGATTTCTGAGCAGTACGTTCATACAAAATACACGCTTTATGATGATTTGAACAAAGAATTTTATGCTGACTTAGAAAATTGGAATGCGCAGATTGATAAAGAAAACCTTTCAATTTGTTTTAAAGACCCCGATGTCCTTTTTGTAATGAATCAAGCTGTCTTGCGCAATTCTTACAAGCAAATTCTTGATGACTTTTTTCCTAGACTTTTAAAAGTTGTAAGTAATTACGAAAATTTGATTGAAGAAATACGAATAGAGGGACATTCCTCTGAAGCGACAGAACGAATAAAAGCTGGCAGAATTACTGAAAGACAAGACTATGAAGAGGGCATGGAATTGTCCCAGGCACGAACTCGATCTGTTCTTTCCTATTGTTTAAACGACACAAAATATCCAAAAGAAAGTGAATGGATTCGTTCAAAAATAATTGCAATCGGATATTCCAAATCTCATCCTGTTAAAGTAAATGGTAAAATAGATTGGAATGCTTCAAGACGTGTTGAATTCCGAATAAAATTGAATTCTGACAGTGAAATTCAAAAATATCTGGCAAAAGAATAATGAAAAGTTTAGAAGCATTAAATCAATTGAATCAAAAAAGTTCTTCCCTGTGCTCTTTTGAAAATCCTGTTTCATCAGAATCTGAACCAATAAAAAAAGAACTTCAATTTCTTACAGAAATGACTTTTATCTATATTCTAAAACTTCTTGGTTTGGAAGATGAGAAGAAACTTTCTGATATTATATTGCGGCTAAAAAAAGGAACTCCATTTTATGATTTTGTTTTTTTAGTCCATAACCTAGCAAAATATGAAACTGATTTTGAATTTCTTACTTCACCTGAAAATTTGTCCGTATATAGACTTATTGTACAGATTACAGATTATTATGACATAAATCTTCTGCCTTATGTAAATGTTCTTACAAAAATTGCTGAAAATAAACAATACGGACTTTATCGTACGAATAATGAAATTTATTTTTTTCTTGAAGAATATGACAAAGCAAAAGATATGATTGATGTAAAAGAATTTCTGCACCAGTTCAGGAAAATTTTAAAGCATGAAACTCAGAAAATTTTTGAACACTTAATTACGGATAATATTTTCGAGATAATAAAAAAAATTCTTCATGAACACGATAAAGAAATTTCAAATGAACAGACTTTGATATTCTATGTATATGGCTTGCATTATTATAAAAAATCAATTTCAAATGAGCAAGAAAATATTCTTTTGGAACATATAAAATTTTGTGTTTCGTATCTTAGCAATAATAAAGAAATAGAATTTCATCAAGATAAAAAAAATCTGCTTGTTCCTGGACTAGATTCTTTCTTTGAAAATAATGACAACGTTCTAAATTCATTGGATAGATTTATCGGCTTGTTAAAAGATTATTGTCCTATAGAATCTATAGACTTCTGTTTTTATTTACGCAAAAATCTATATAAAAGTACCCCTGCTATTTTTGATGAAGAAAAGAATGATTTTAATCAGAGCATTTCAAAAATCATTAGAAAAAAAGTTGCAACTGAAACTACAAAATTATATAAGGACATTTATGAATTACTGCCACAGATATTTATATGTGAGCGTTCTCCGAATATTTTAAGGCATAACGGAAATATTCCTGTTTATGTATTTTATGGCAAAAATGGCAAAGCTTTATTTTATGCATTTGAAAATGGAAATAAAAATTCAAAGCCTCCAGAAGCACATACTTTTGTAAAGATTGAAGTTTTAAGCAAAGATAAAAATGGTTATGTTTTAGAATGGAGATGGAAAAACATCAAAAAGAGCTGGTAATTTCCCCTTGATTGAATTTTCATTCTATTAATGGTAGTATAACGAAATATTTTTTAAGCAGGGGATGTTTATGCTTACATTAAAGTTTGGCGGAACAAGTATGGGTTCTGCCCGCCGTATTCTTGACAGCGTGGAAATTATGGTCGGACGTGCAAAGTCTGACAGAATCAGTGTCGTTGTAAGTGCCGTTGCAGGAGTTTCAAACAAGCTTCAAGCTGCAATTGACGGCTGCGCTTCCGGCGGAACAGCTGAATCTTTTGTAAGCGAGCTTCGTAGAATTCATGCGGACATTTGCGCAGAAATAAAATCAGCATTGCCAGAATTCAGCACGGAATCTGTAAATGCAAAAATCGAGCCGCTGTTTTCAGAGCTTGAAAAACTTCTTGCAGGCCTTACAGTTTTTGGAGAATGCCCGGACACCGTTCATTGCCGCATCATGGGCATGGGCGAATTAATCTGCGCTCCAATTGTTGAAGCAGTCCTTCTTGCAAAAAAACAGAGCGTTTTGCTTTTGGATTCACGCAAATTCATTTATACAACCGGAGACCAGAAAGAAGGCGAGCCGGACTACGCTCACTGCGCAGACGCTTTTGCAGACTACAGAGACGGTTCAGCTCCTTTGGCGCAAATTCTTTTATTTCCGGGATTTATCTGCTCTTGGATTTCTGGAACTGGCGCAAAGCCTGTAATGGGACTTTTGGGACGCAACGGCTCTGACTTTAGCGCGGCGATTGTTGGCTCTTGCCTTGGTTCTTCTAAAGTTGAATTTTGGACTGACGTTGACGGAATCTACACAGCAGATCCAAGAGTTGTAAAAGACGCTGTTCTTGTAGACGACATGACTTACGAAGAAGCAATGGAGCTTTCATTTTTCGGAAGCAAAGTTCTTCATCCAAAGACATTGGCGCCTCTTGCCGCAAAAGGAATTGAAGCCTGGAGCTTGAACTCTCATAATCCTTCTGCGCGCGGAACTAGAATCGGAAAAGGTCCGTTTGAAAACTCTGCAAAAAAAGGGCCTGTCTGCGGAATCTCTTGCCTTAAAGACTGCGCAATGATTTCTGTAAGCGGCTCTGGAATGAAGGGACGCAAGGGAATGGCGGCGCGTATTTTCTCTGCGGTAAGCAATGCCGGAATTTCAATTCTTTTGATTACCCAGTCATCTTCTGAATATACAATTTCATTCTGCGTGCGCAAAGCTTTTGCAAATGAAGTTCAGGATGTTCTTAAATCAGAATTTTCACTTGAGATTTCAACAAAACTTATAAATCCTATAAAAGTCCAGGCTGACTGCGCCATCGTTTCAATAATCGGCGATGGCATGAAAGAAAAAAGAGGAGTTGCAGGAACTTTCTTTGATTCACTTGCAAGCCGCGATGTAAACATTCTTGCAATTGCGCAAGGCTCAAGCGAACGTTCAATTTCAGCTGTAATAAAGGCGGAAGACGGCGACATGGCAGTGCGCGTTGTCCACCAGTTCTTCTTTAACACAGTTCAGTCAATTCAGGTTTTTGCATTCGGAGCTGGAACAATCGGCGGAACAATGCTTGACCAGATTGGCGAGCAGCAGAAAATGCTTTTGGAGCAGGGAATCGACATCCGCGTTATGGCAATTGCAAATATCGACGGAATGATTTTCAATGCGGAAGGAATTTCTCTTGGCGACTGGAGAGATCAAGTTAAGAAAAACGGAACAAAGACAAATCTTGATGAGATAATCAACTTTGTAAAAGAGACAAAGCCTATCAATCCGATTTTTGTTGACTGCACTGCAAGCTACGATTTGCCGGAACGCTATCTTGATATTTTCAAAGCCGGAATGAGCATTGCAACTCCAAACAAGCGCGCAAATTCAATGAGCATGGATTTCTACAAAAAGCTCCGCGACACTGCAAACGAAATGCACGTAAGATTCTTGTACGAAACAAATGTTGGCGCAGGACTTCCAATTATTGACACATTGCAGAATCTGTTCAAGTCGGGCGACAAGCTCACAGGCTTTAACGGAATTATGTCCGGCAGCTTGAGCTACATCTTTGGAAAACTTGATGAAGGGAAAAAATTCAGCGAAGCCGTTCTTGAAGCAAAGCAGCTGCGCTACACAGAGCCAGATCCGCGCGACGACTTAAAGGGAACTGACGTTGCAAGAAAAGCTTTAATCATTGCCCGTGAAAGCGGAATGAACATTGAGCTTGAAGACATTGAAATGCGCTCAATTTTCCCGCAAGGATTTTCACTTGAAGGTTCTGTGGAAGAATTTCTTGCAAAGCTTCCTGAGCTTGATTCCTACTTTGAAGAAAAAATGGCTTCACTTAGAAAAGACAAAAAAGTTCTTAGAATGGGAGCTAGCATAAAAAATGGAAAAGTTTCCGTTGGAATGCTTGAAGTAGGACCAGAAGATCCGCTTTTTGGAGTACGCGGCGGAGAAAACGCATTTGTATTCCACACAGCGCGCTACACACCAATTCCGCTTACAGTCCGAGGATACGGCGCAGGTGCAGGAGTTACAGCGGCAGGAGTCTTTGGCGACATTCTTAGAACCGTAAGCTGGAACAGCCACAGCTAATTTTCGCTGTAATACAGACACCAAATTCAAGATGCCATTGTCGGCCATTCCGTCTGGGAAGACTGCGGGGGTCAAGTAATACAGACACCAAATTCAAGATGCCATTGTCGGGGCTTGACCCGATAATCTATTGAAAAGTTACAAAATAGATTCCCATGTCGTAGCATGGGAATGGCACTTAAATTACTGTTCTTATAAAAACTCGACATTTTGGATAACTAGGCTTTGATTGCTTTTGAAATAATTCCGCCGCCAAGTGTTATTCCGTCTTTATAAAAAACAACGGACTGACCTGGCGCAACTGCCCTCTGCGGTTCGTCAAACACAACCTTGTAAGACTTGCCGCAAAGCTCTTCATTTTCCAACGGCTGGTACGGCGCAATATGGGCTTTTACAGGCTTTGAAGCAAGGCGGATTTTTACCATCGCATCAAATTCGCAGCAAGGATCGTAGTCTGCCGGCCAAACCAAATCATCCGCAATGAGCCCGGAACAAAATAAATCGCTGTCTTTTCCAAGAACCACCAGATTTTTTTCCTTGTCAATTTCAGCAACATAAAGTGGATACGGCGCGCTCACTCCAAGTCCCCTTCTCTGTCCGATTGTATAATACTCAATTCCCTTGTGGCGGCCAAGAACTTTTCCGTCCAAATCAATAAAATCTCCTGGCACAGAAGGCTTGTCCTTGAACATATATTCAAGCATCGGAGCTGGAATAAAATCTTGGCTTTCTTCTTTTTCAGCAGCCTTTAATCTGCGTTCACGAGCCATTTTTAAAACTTCTTTTTTGCTGAAACTTGCAAGCGGAAACCTGACTTTCTCTAAAATCGCGCTCGGAATTCTGTACAAAAAATAAGCCTGGTCTTTTGTAATATCAAGCGCAGTGTGAATTTGAACTGGACGGCATTTTCCCCTTTCATCGTTTGAGGCATTTTCTCCATAAACTGAAAAAAGCGGCTCTGTTCCGCGCACGGCTTTTGCATAATGTCCTGTGCAAAAATAATCGTATTCAATTCCCAAGTCTTTTAAGCCGGAAAGCATTGCGCCAAATTTTATAAAGCGGTTGCATCTTATACATGGATTCGGAGTTCTGCCGTTTCTGTATTCACGTTTAAAATATTCTATTACTTCCTGCTGATATTTTTCTTTTACATCAACAACAACGTAAGGAATGTTTTGTTCAGCGCAGAACTTTTTATTTTCTTCTATATCTTCAACTTCCTTAGGACTATAGCAACTGTCTGGAATTTTATAATCGTCTGGAAGATTTAAATCCGCTTCTTGCCACAAAGACATTGTTACGCAAGTTACATCGCAGCCCTTTTCTTTTAAAAGCATTGCGGTCATTGTAGAATCAACACCGCCAGAAAGTCCAACAACAACTCTGTCGCCTTTCTTCGGAAGCTCAAGCTCCTCATAAGTCATTGAATTATAATTCATAAGTCAAGTATAAATAGAATCAATGAAAAATTCAATTTTTCCAAAATAAAATTTAAATAGAAAGGCAGTTTCCAAAAAATCCAGACGCAGAAACTTTTTCATTTCCGCCGATTAAATGGCTCACGTCTCCCATCTGCTGAATTCTAAAAACAACTTCACCAGGAACTCTTTCTTCCGCGCCAACAATTGTAATTGAACTTGGAGCAACAAAAAATCCCTGCCAAAGCTGAACAGGACTAATGCCCGTAAGATGGCTCAGCATAACGAACATCACGCCCAAATGACAAACAAAAACAAGATTTTTTTCATCCAAATCTTTTTGCTCAGGCTCAAGGTGCGTGTCAATCAAAGACTCTTCTTTTGAAATATGCGGCAAGCAATTGTACAAAGGAATTTTTGAATCAATGCGGTTGTAATCATAAGCTGCTAAAATCTCATCAAGTCCATGGCAAACTTCCTTGTAATGAAATTCTATGTTTCCGCTTTTCATTGATTTTGACTGGAAAAACTTTTGAACGTCTTTGTATTTTTTTTCACCAAAATAATCACGCGGAAGCCAGTCCCATGCAATTCTGTTCTTTCCGGTTTTAAAATCCTTTATGTCGTAACTGAATTCTCTAAGCCATGGCAACGTTGAAACTTTCATCGGAGGCTTTGAAAAATCCGTCTGAATATTTTCCAAGCAGGATTTTGCAGTAGCCTGAGCGCGCCCCATCGGAGAAACAAAAAATTCTGTCGCATTCAGTTTTGAAATACGCTTGCCTAGAAGCTCTATTTCACGTTTTCCTTTTTCTGTAACAGAGTCAATTGAATAATCTGGATCTCCATGACGAATAAAAATCAAATGCATTTTATTGTTCCTTTTGAAATATTTTTTATTTGCTCAAGAAATGTATTTTTTTCGGATAAAAAGATTTCACCTTGAATAGAAATATCTGTTCCAAAATTTTCACTCAGATTTGAAATGTTAAAGCCTTCAAATAAATGCTCTACTGTCTGATACAAATCATAGCCGCACGAAAACGAAAATGAAGATTTCTCAACATAAGATTCCGCCTTGCAAATAGAAAGAACTTGTTTTGCGCTTTCACTGTACGCATGAACGAGTCCGCCTGTTCCTAAAAGTGTTCCGCCAAAATATCTAGTTACTGTAAGCAAAATATTTGTAATTCCGCTTCCTTTTAAAACATCAAGAACAGGCCGTCCCGCAGTTCCACTTGGCTCTCCGTCATCGCTCATGCCAAAAGTTTCAGATTTTAAGCCAACAGAAAAAGCGTGAACCACGTGAGTCGCATCAAAATATTTTTGCTTAACTTCGTGAAGTTTTTCTCTTGCCTGCGCTTGAGTTTCAACTGGAAAAACTTCTGAAATGAAGCGGGAATTTTTTATGACAAGCTCAGACTTTGATTCTTCAAGAAGAACCTTCATTTTTATCTCCGCCAATCATTCCGTTAACGCTCAAAAATGAAAAATAATAAATTGGAATACAATAATAAATTTTTGCAAGAATTGTGTAATATTGAAGGAATGCGTAAAATCCGAGCAAAAGAGAAATAAAATTATTTTTTCCAGAAAGAATTGCATTAAGAAAAACTGCAACAAACAAAACTGCAAAATTTTTCAGGCAGACAAAAATCACAAATCCTAAATAATGAAAATATCTTCCACGGACAATGAAAAGGCTTTTTTCAATTGCAGTTTTCAAGCTGATTTTTTTATTTTCAAGAAGCGCATTCCAAACAAAAATAAATGGAAGAAAACAAAATACAAAAACCAAAAAGAAAATTCCTGTATAAAAAAGAGCAAGTGCAAAAGCCTTTGTAATTTTTTCAGAATCAATCTGATTTAAGTTTTCATTTGAAAATGCTTGAGCAAAAAAACTTGAGCAGGAAATAATTTTCTCTTTAAAAACAAAAACCAGTGCGGCAGAAACAGATGCAACAAAAATTACAACAAGCGTAAAAAAAACTGAAGAATAAAATATACGTTTTGACTTTTCAAAAAATCCGCAGAAGATTCCTCCTGGAGAATTTTTCTTGCCAAGAACAACATTTGTAAAGTCAGCGACAATTCCATAAGCAAGCGTAAAAACAACAACAAGTATCAGCGAAGTAAACACAAACGAAATCGCATATCCGGCAACAGAGCCGTTAAAAAGCATCGCAGGAGAAAATCCGCTTGTAAGCAAAAAAGACAGCATTACATTAAAAAGCAAAAGCAGCAAAACTGAACGCGCAATATTTTTTGCCAGCCGCTCCCTTAAAATCTGATACATTCTTTTATACTCAGGATTTTTTAATTTTTCTTTATCCAATTTTTTGTTCCTGTTTTATTTTATAAATCAAGTTTTGTCTGCAAACCTGAATCTTCAACTTTTATAGAATCAACTTCTTTGGACTCAAGCCGGATTCCGTTAGTCTTCAAGCCTTTTTCTTCAAAATCCTGCGCTTTAAATTCTTGAACTGTGATTTTTACACGAGGCTTTTTTGTGTAATTCAAAGCGAATTTAAATTTAGCTCTTGTATCAACGTGAAGAACTTCCATTCCGTCCGGCACAAAACTGTAATCGCGGTTCATAATCCAGCCGGAAATTCGGCAGCGTTTTATAAAGCAGTATTTTGTTTTTGGATCACGGTAAATTATTGTAAAAAGAATTTTGCTTATAATATCTTTGTCCGCATAATTGCAAAACCAAATTCCAGAATCAACAAAAAGCTTGTCCGGCACATCGCAAACGCTCCAAAGTCCGCTCTTGCGCACAATGAGAATTCTGTCAAAAGGCGTAACTTTTAAAATTTCTCTTCCGCCATTAACAGAAGTTCCAAGGTAGCCTTTTTCGTCATAACGCAACGGAGTGTCCCGCTGAACAATCTGCTTTACATCAACTGCAGAAAATGAAGTTATTTTTGTCTGACGTTCAAGAAGCGCAGGGCTTATTGCCGTGTGATCCTGCTTTGGGTCTAGCGCGGAAAATTTCTTAAGCTCATCAAGAATTCCGCCAAGATATTCAACAGCGCAATCAGTCAAATGCTTTAGCCGACGCGCAATTTCCTTTAAACGTTCATTGATGGCTTTTACCTGATCTCGGTTTTTATTTATGTCAAAAAGTGAAATTCTCCTGATTGGAATTTTCAAAAGCTTTTCAACATCTTCGTCCGTAACATCTCTAATAAGCTCATCTTTAAAAGGAACAAATCCGTCTTTAACAGCTTTGTTTACAGCTTCCGCAGTTTTCATTTGCTCAATGGATTTGTAAATCCGCTCTTCAATAAAAATGCGTTCAAGCGTGCGCTGATGCAGTTCTTCTGACAAAGAGCCGCGTTCAAATTCAAGCTCGTCTTTTATAATGCCGGTAAGTTTTTTTGCGTAATATTTTATAATTTCTGTAGCTGTCATTGCCACCGGCATATTGTCTTTTATAACAAGCATCTGGCAGGCAATTGATTTTTCGCAAGAAGTGTACGCATACAAAGCTTTTTCTACATCTTTGGAATAAACGCCGCGCGGAAGTTTTATTTCAATATTACAGTGGTCAGTTGTAAAATCTTCAACTGAACTTATTTTTATTTTTCCAGCTTTATAAGCCGCATCAATTGAATCAAGCAAATCTTTGGAAGTTGTTTCAAGAGGAAGTTCCGTTATAACAATCTTCTTTTCATCGCTCAAATCAAATTTTGCGCGTGTAATTATCTTTCCGTTTCCATCATTGTAATTGCTTACATCCATCAAACCGCCAGTCGGAGAGTCAGGATAGATTTCAAACGGATCGCCACGCAAAGCTTTTATTTCAGCATCAAGAACTTCCTTTATATTGTACGGAAGAATTTTTGTGGACATTCCGACTGCAATTCCTTCCGCTCCGCCAAGAAGAACAACCGGAATTTTTGCACGGAAAGCAACAGGCTCTTTGCTTCGTCCGTCGTAACTTGGAACATATTCCGTAATATTTGGATTATACAAAAATTTTTTCGCCAGAGGATGAACGCAGCATTCAATATAACGGGAAGCAGAAGCTGTGTCGCCAGTGTAAAGGTTTCCGAAGTTTCCCTGACGCTGGATAAAAATTTCTTTGTTTGCAAGAACAACTAACGCCGCTCCAATTGAAGCATCTCCATGCGGATGAAATTTCATGCAGTCGCCTACAACGCTTGCAACCTTGTGCATTCTTCCGTCGTCAATGTTAAAAAGTGTATGCATTATTCTGCGCTGAACAGGCTTAAGTCCGTCTTCCAAATCTGGAATCGCACGGTCGCGTATAACGTAGCTTGCATATTCTATAAAATTCTTGTCGAATAAATTTTTTACAAATGCCATTTAAAAATCCTCATGCATCGATGTCAGCATTGCTAAGCAAATGTTTTTCAATAAAAGCCCTTCGCTCCGGCGTATTTTTTCCCATGTAGAATGAAAGAAGTTTTGGTACCATTTTAAGCTGGCTTATTTCAACAGGCGTAAGGTGAATTGTTTCAGGCGAAATAAAATCTTTAAATTCCGACGGACTGATTTCTCCAAGTCCTTTGAATCGTGTTGTTTCCGCAGAAGTCCCAAGTTTTTTCTGTGCTTTGTCTCGCTCCTCTTCGCTGTAGCAGTAAATATTTTCTTTTTTATTTCTTACACGGAAAAGCGGAGTTTCCAAAATAAAAATTCTGCCGGAAGTTACAAGCTCTTCAAAATATCCAAGGAAAAATGTCATTACAAGATTTCTAATATGAAAGCCGTCATTATCAGCATCGGTTGCAATTACAATTTTTGAATATTTTAAATTTTCAACATCCTGCTCAATTCCAAGCGCCATCATCAGCTGGTAAAGCTCGTCATTTTTATAAATTTCACTTTGTTTTTTTCCGTACATATTTTCAGGCTTTCCGCGCAAACTAAAAATTGCCTGATAATCAGCGTTGCGGGAATGCGTCATCGTGCCGGAAGCAGAATCTCCCTCTGTTATAAAAATCATGCTGTTTTCGCCTTTTGCGCCATCCTGAATGTGAAAACGGCAATCTTTTAATTTAGGAATTCTTATGCTGATTTTTCTTGCGGCTTCCTTAGCTTCTTTTTTTACCGCGCTAAGTTCTGTACGGAGTTTTTCGTTCGCCTGAATTTTTTCCTGAATTTTTTTTGCAGCTTCAGGATTGTGATGCAGCCAGTCATCAAGTCCGCTTTGGGTTTCTGAAACAATCCACTGGCGAATATCTGTATTGCCAAGCTTGTTTTTTGTCTGGCTTTCAAAAACAGGATCCTTGACTTTTACAAGAACTGCAGCCGCCATTCCTTCGCGTATGTCTTCGCTTTTATATGAAGTTCCGTAAAAATCATTTATTCCTTTTACAAATCCTTCTTTAAAAGCCGCAAGATGAGTTCCGCCGTCCGCAGTGTACTGGCCGTTTACAAATGAAAAATAATTTTCACCGTAGCTATTTGTGTGCGTAAAAGCAAACTTCAACCGCTCGCCCTGATAGCTTCCTATTGCATAAAGCGAAGTTCCTTCAATTTCCTTGTTAAGCAAATCGAAAAGTCCGTTGTCGCTTTTGTATTCCTGACCATTAAGTTTTAAAGTAAGTCCTGCATTTAAATAAGCGTAATTCCAAATTCGCTTTTCAACAAATTCCATGTTGAAATTGTATTTTCCAAAAATCGCTTCATCAGGAACAAATTCAAAATAAGTTCCGTCCGGTTGCTTTTGCTTTAAATTTCCAGAACGCTGGCTTACAAGTTTTCCTTGCTCAAAAATAGCTTCTGCACATTGACCTGCACGAACAGAAACTACGCGGAAATAAGAAGAGAGCGCATTTACGGCTTTTGTTCCGACCCCGTTCATTCCAACTGAAAACTGAAAAACATCGTCATTGTATTTTGCGCCGGTATTAATTTCTGAAACGCATTCAACAACTTTTCCAAGCGGAATTCCACGTCCATAGTCGCGCACTTTTACACGGTTGTCTTTTACTTCGATTTCAATCTTTTTGCCAAAGCCCATGATAAATTCATCAATGGCATTGTCAACAACTTCCTTTAGCAAAATATAAATTCCGTCATTCTGATTTGAACCGTCGCCCAAACGACCAATATACATTCCAGAACGCAAGCGGATATGCTCAAGCGCGTCAAGGTGAATAATTTTGTCATCGCCGTAGTCTTTGCTTTTTAAGGCGACTGGCTTTGTGGAAGCTTTTACAACAGAAACGTCAGGAGTTTTTGAAACAACGTTTGTCTCTTTTTTTATTTCTGATTTTTTTAATGCAGGAATTTTCTTTGCGGAAACTTTTTCTTTTGCAGCGGATTTTTTTACTGCTGTTGTTGTTTTTGCAGTCTTTGCTTCAGTTTTTGCCGCTGTCTTTGAAGTTTTTTGTTTTGGCTCAGGCTTAGATGCCTTTGAAATTTTTGCAGATGTTTTTTTTACTGCCGAAGTTTTTTTTTCAGTTTTTCCACCCATAACGCTCTATTTTAATGTATAAAATAAAATTCTTCAATGCAAGAAAAATCCAGTTGGATTTCTATTTTTTAAAGCTTGCCATAAGCTGTTCAAAGTGAGTTCTGAATTTTTCAATTTTCATAAGTTTTGGAGGCGGACCATAAACAGCGCAAACAGAAGCAAAAAGAATTTCAAGGCTTTTTAGAATTTCCTCTTCTGAAGTTTTTCTATAGCCTGAACTAATAAAGACCGCCATTCCCATCAATGAACAAGACGCCATGTTATTGATTGCAATCGCTGTTTCTTTTTTGTAACCGTATTTATTTTCAAGAATTTCAAGACCTTTAGGCATCCAAAGGTCGTCAACTTGTCTTCCGATCTTTCCGTCTACAGTATAAATCTGTCTAAAGACAAAAGGATCGGTCTGTACAAATTTCAAAAATGCAAGACCGTATGAGCGGTAAACAAATTCATCAGAGTCGCCATCCACAGAACCAAAAAGAGCATAAAGATGCTCAACGACTTTTTTTATAATATCGTCTTTAAGCTCGTCCATGTTTTTGTATTCAAAATAAATCGGCTGCGTAGAACATCCAAGCCTAAGCGCAATGCGGCGAGATGTAACAGCTTCAAATCCTTCCGCCCGGAAAATTTCCAAGGCAGCATCAACTATCATGTTTTTGGTAATTCTTTTTGTTGCCGACATAATTTTTCTCTTTATAAAAAGTTAAACTTCAATTTGAATTCTTGTTCCAGACGAAGAAGATTTCTGCGCATAGATTGAATTCAAAGAACGGTACGGATTTCTAAATTCTGAAATTTGCTTTTTCAGCTGAACCATTCTAACTTTTAAAAGCGAACGGTTTTTTTCATTCTGCGCAAGAACTTGGCTTTGAAGCTTGGACAAATCATCTTGAATCTGCGAAACCGGCAAAGCTTCCTTTGGATTATAAAAAGCCGCTCCAGATTTATTGTAAAGTTCCTGCATTGGAACAATCACTTTCTGCAACGAGCCGATTCCCTGAACAATCTGCGCCTCAAGCTCACTGTGCGCAATCAAGGAATCAGAATCTTCTTCTGAAATTTTATTTTCCTGGGCTTCCAGAACTTTTAAATATTCCTGGAATTTTTTTCTTTGCTGCTCAAGAAGCATTTTGAATTTTTTCAGAATCGCAACACGCTCATCAAGTTCTTCTTTACTAATTTTTTGTTCCATAAAATTTCTCCGCATCAAAAATAATTCAGCAAATTAAAAGCAAACTTGCAGCTAAAATTATCCTGTTATGTTAAGCGACGGCGCGGCACCAGGAATTTTTGTCTGGGCATTTGCAGTGCTGTTTGAAGCTGAAATCCAAGAATCCTGAAGCTGGGAAAGCATATCGCGCACAAACGAAAGCTTTTTCTTGTCATGGCTTATCGTGGAATCCAGAATCTGCTTGTTAAAAAAAACGTAAAGCGACATAAGATTTTTTGCAATTTCGCCGCCCTGTTCCATGTTAAGGCTCACTTCAAGTTCCGTGATTATGTCCATAACTTTCTGCAGATAGTTTCCAAAATTTTCAATGCTGCTTGGAGCAATTTTTCCGTCTTCAGAAATCAGGGCAATCGCTTTTTCCAAATTTGAAACAGCACCGTCATAAAGCATTACAACAAGTTTTCCTTGGCTGGCAGTTTTTACTCCGATTTCACGGTAAGCGCTGAACCCGCCATAAGGATTGCTTCCATACGCCATTTTTTCCTCCCACAGTTTTGCTTCCGCTCTGCAAAAACAAGACTGCTACTTTCGATTATCGGAATTTTAGAAAATGACTTTAGCAAAACAGCACGTATTTTATAGAAGACAAAATATTGAACATAGGCTTGAATTTCACTAAAATATCCGATTATGAAAACTTCACAAATTCCATTCAGGACGCTTCGTGATTCTCCTTCAGAAGCAATTATTTCTAGCCATCAGCTTATGATGCGCGCCGACTTAATCAGAAAACTCGGAAACGGACTTTACACATATATGCCGCTCGGTTTAAGAGCATACAGAAAACTTGAAAAAATCATCAAGGAAGAAATTGAAGCTTCGGGCGCAATGGAATTTAAGCCAACTGTAATTGTTCCCGGAGACATCTGGAAAGAAAGCGGACGTTGGGAAACAATGGGACCTCAAATGCTCAAGGCGCAGAATCGCCAGCAGCAGGACATGGTTGTAAGCCCAACTGCCGAAGAAGCATACACAGCAGTTATGCGACAGGGACTTACAAGCTACAAGCAGCTTCCAATCAACTGCTATCAGATAAACACAAAATACAGAGATGAAATTCGCCCTAGATACGGAGTTATGCGCGGCCGTGAATTCAACATGATGGACGGATACACTCTCAATGCCGATGATGAGTCCCTTGACCAGTCATATCAAGCTTACGCAAAAGCATATCTTAGAATTTTCAAGCGGCTCGGGCTGAATGTAATAACTGTAAAAGCGGACACAGGCGCAATGGGCGGAAGCGGCTCAGAAGAATTCATGGTTGAAAGTGAAATCGGAGACGACACGCTTATTTTGTGCAAATGCGGATATGCGGCGAATGTTGAAAAAGCTTCATGCGCAAAAGACGTTCCAGTTGACATAGACGGAAATCCTTTAAAGGCAACAGAAAAAAAATACGAGCCAATCAGCACTCCAAATGTTGGAACAATTGACGACTTGGAAAAATATTTAAAATGCTCAAAGCATCAGCTTTTAAAGACTTTGATTTACAAAGCCACAAATGTCTGCCTTGATCTTAGCGAACTTGACTGCTGTAAAAATTTAAAGACAGTTACAGAAGGAAACATAAAATTTTATCCAGAAGTCTTTGTTGCTGTCTGCATAAGAGGCGACCTTGACATAAACGAAGCAAAACTTGCAGGATTCTTAAAAGCGTCGGAAGTAGAACTTGCAACCGCCGAAGAAGACACAAAAATCACAGGTGCACCAGTCGGATTCGCAGGTCCTATAAACCTTTCAAACGTACCAGTAATCGCAGATAATTCTGTGCTTGATATGCACGACTTCCTTGTGGGAGCAAACAAAGCCGACACGCATTTTGTCCACGTTGAATACGGCAGAGATTTTTCAGCATGGAAAACAGCCGACCTTAGAACTGCAAAAGCCGGAGATATCTGCCCTGTCTGCGGAAAGCCATTCTACACAACAAAAGGAAACGAGCTTGGACACATTTTCAAGCTTGGAAAAAAATACACAGAGTCAATGAACGTAACTTACCTTGACAAAAACGGAAAGTCCGCTGTTCCAACCATGGGCTGCTACGGAATCGGAGTTGACCGCGTGCTTGCTTCAATTATTGAATCCTTCCATGACGACCGCGGAATTATCTGGCCGATGTCAACTGCGCCTTATCAAGTTGCAATTGTTCCCATAAAATACACCGGAGCAATGAAAGAAGCGGCAGACAGAATTTATGATGAGCTTCTAAAAGCTGGTGTTGAAGTTTTGCTTGACGACCGCGATGAACGTCCTGGTGTAAAATTCAACGACATGGATTTAATTGGGTTCCCGGTAAGAATTACAGTTGGAGACAAAAATCTTCCGAACGTGGAAATAAAAATGAGATCAAGCGAGCAGGCAGAACTTGTTCCGCTTGAAAACGCCGCTGCAAAAGTTAGTGAAATTGTAAAGGCTGAATTCGACAAATTGAATTCATAAAAACTGATACAAAGGAAAAAACATTGAAAAGAATAACTCTGGCTTTGACATTTATTTTTATTGCATCATTCTCTGCATTTTCTCTTCCGGGAACAAAGCAGTATATTCCCGACACTTCCGGGGAATACGTTTACTACAGAGACAGAAGCTTTAAAAATGAAGCCATTGTCGGATTTCTTTTTTACAATGAAAGCACTTACGCCGCACGCTTTTATTCTCCTGCTGATGAAAAAAACAGCACGCCGGAAAAGGACATAACAATTTATGTTTCTGTAAATCCTGAATCAAAAGCCGGAATGGAATTTACAGGTGAAAAAATTCAGGGAGCAACTTCCGAGCAAGACACAGAAATCATAAACTACCTGCACGACTTGTTTTACGAATTCACTTCGCGCAGACAAAAAGAAATTCTTGACTCATGCAAAAAAATCAACAGCCAGCAGGATTTTCATCAGTTCGGCGGAAACGTAAACATTCTGTTCAATCCTTATGTTCCGATTTTCAACATTGAAGAAATAAAAGAAGCTAACGGACAAGGCATTTTTTCAATGGAAACAGCAGGTCATCTTGTGTCTTCAACTGACGAAAGCTTTTCACTTTTCAAAGGAATTGAAGGACTTCCAAAAGACAAAAAACGCAGCTTTAAGAAAACAAAATCGCAAGAAACCGCGGCAGAGTTCGGCTTACAAAAAATCACACTGGACACAATGTGGAAGCAGTCAATGGAAAACTTGTGGTTGCTTGAGGATTTTGCAATTCTTTCAATGACAACAATGGCAGTTCCAGAAGAGCAAAAAAATCATGCGATGGACACACTTTTGCGCCGCCTTTGCCAAAGCACAGACTTGTCGTATTCAATTGCGCCGCAAAGAAAAATAACTGTAAACGAAAATAAAATTTCTGTGATGAATGTTTTTTATCAGCCTGAATCAGAAAACGTAACCCGCGACTTTAAAATTATCACGCAAAACAAAGACGGCACAATTTCACTTCTTACGCTCACAATATTCGACAGTGTCTATCAAAAAAACAGAAGCTATTTTACAAAAATTCTTGAAAGCTACAAAGTTTCCGAATAGAAGCTAAAAACTGTTGCGGTTCAGCGGAGTGCCAATCCACACGCCTTCGCTGCCAAGATACTCTTTCTTTTCGCCGTCCACCAAAAACTGAACGTTTTCAACAGTAGGAAACGCAGTCGCAGTAAACACAATCTGCTGAAGCTGCCCGCGCAAGCCTTCAATTCCGTACTGGTTGAATTCAAAGTCACCGCTAAAATTTAAAGTGGCAGTTCCATTTTTTACAGAAGCGCCGATAAGTTTTGTGTTTTCAGAAACGAGCGAACGGCAGCCGGAATTTTCTTCAGAAGCGACAGGACCTTTTATCAAAGCGTTTATTGCATCCATTAGCGGACTGTCGGATTTTTTCATTTCGCGGGTGATTTCTTTTCTTGAAACTGAACCGTCACTGTTTATTGTCATAAAATAAAGCTTGAGCTTCATGCTTGAAGTTTTTGGCTCGGTTTTTACAGAAACTTCTTTTCTTACTGTAGCTTCTTTTTCTTCGGATTTCTGCGCGGATTCTTTTTTTTCTGTTTTGGAATTTATTTTTTCTTCAACTGCGGCTTCCTGCTGCTTTTTTGTAGCGTCGTTTTGCGCCTTTATGTTTTCGTATATATTTTCCTGAGCCACTGACTGCGCGTTTTCCTCTTCAACATGAGAGCCAACGCCGTTCAAGTCAATTTCAATAGTCTCAATAGGTGCAACTTCATTTTTGTCAGCAATAGAAGAACTTTTTGCTTCCGCCTTTTCTACAAATTCAGGAGTCTTTAGGCCGGTCTTGCTGAAAAATCCAGTCGCCTTTAAGTTGCTTGCAATTTTATCTTGATTTATAAGGAAAATTATAAGAATGAGCAGAGCAGCCAAAAGCCAAAGTGCAAGCCCTATTCCCGTTCTCTTTTTCTTTGCATTTTTTTCCGACATAGAGATGAGTATAAACCAGACCCGCTAAATTTTCAATAATGCAGTTTCTTTTGCCACACGGATTTGAAAAGCCTAACGGCTTTTTGTATATTAAAAAATTGCCATTCCCGCGCTTGCCTCTCTGTCATTCCCTCAGCTTGACTATTGAAAGTTATTTAATTTTCATTATAATAGAAAACAATAGCAATGGGGCTATGTACTTGGTGCGCAGTCCCATTTTTTTTTCAGCGAATATAGGCGGAATAAATGGAAGACACAAAATCAGAAAAACTAAGCACAGTTTTTGACGGGCTTATTCAAGACTACGAATCCTTGCACAGCTCGCTCAATGAAATATACAACGAATCTCAAAACATCAGAATTCTTTCGTTCAACTCTTCAATTGAAGCGGCAAGAGCAGGAACAGTCGGAAAAGGATTCCGCGTAATTGCAAACGAAATCAAAAACATATCTGAAAAAAACGACACGCAAAACCAGACGTGCCAAAAAGTTGTTGATCAGATTGAAACAAAAATGCACAAGCTGATTGGAATAAGAACTGCAGAAATGGCGTTCGACACAATCGACAAAGTTGACCGAAACCTTTTTGAGCGTTATTGCGATGTTCAGGCCTGGGCAACATTCGGAAAAATAATCGACTGCCTTGCAAATCCCACTGAAGAAAAAAAGCAATCTGCAGAACACACAATAGAAAATCTTGTAAGAATCTATGAAGTTTACCACGACATTCTTCTTACGGACACAAGCGGAACAGTTGTATGCGTGGGCGTAAATAAAAATTTGCGCGGACGTTCAATGCAAAGCACAAAATGGTTCAAGGAAACTTCACAATCGCAAGGCACAACTTACTCGGATATGTATTATTCAGAATCGGTAAAAGACTGGACAGTTTCATACAGCTGCCCGGTGCGTTCTCAGGACGGAACAATCGTCGGAATAATCTCAACAAGGTTCAACTGGAAATTTATATTGAACATAATTTCAAGCGCGAAAGTTTCACATTCAGGTGAAATATTTATCATAAACAAAGACGGACTTGTAATAGCTTCAAAAAACAAGGATGAAATTTTAAAGCGCCGGCTTACAGACTGGGAAGCGTTCGAGAATATTTCACAAGGACAAAAGATGGGATTCTACACAAACAAAACCAACAGAGCACTTGAAGTCTTTGGATATTCAAAAACTCCAGGCTACAACTCTTATAAAGGCAAAGAATGGTCAGTTGTAATAAAAGAAAATTATTAATGTCATTCATTAGATTGCCGATCGGCTCAAACCCAACAATGACAATACATTTTCCTGCCATTCCAGACTTGAACTTCTGTCATTCCTGCGCTTGATGCGGGAATCTATATTTACGGCAATATTTTAAAGGGCGATTTTCCAGTTCACGGAAACTGGCGTTACAGAAAAACGCACGCTTCCTTTTTTGAATGCAGTTTCTTTTTTTTCTGAATGCGAGGCAATCAGCTCATGGACAAACGGAACTCCGATTCCGCAGACAGTGCCCAGTGCCGCGCCAAAAACTGTGTCAGTAAGAAAGTGATTTCCGCTTGCAATTCTTAAAGCCGCCGTTCCAAGCGCGACTGTGTAAGATGCCGCAATGACAGGAATTTTCCACTTTGATTCAGGAAAATAACGGCAGAATGTGTACGAAAGAAATCCTGCGCCTAAAAAAGAATCCGTTGTGTGTCCGCTTGGAGCTGAAAACTCAAAGTCATAGTTGTCAAGTTTTTCTTTCGGGTAGCCGTCATAATACATATAAGGTCGCGCTCTTCTTATTCCCATCTTCAAAAAATTTTTCGCTCCGTAATCAAAAAGATAGGCTTCAACATACATTGTAGTCAGCGTAAGAAAATCTTCCGCGGAAAAAACATCGTTGAAAAATCCGGCTCCATAAACTGCAAACGGAAGAGCAAGGTTCGTGGCGCAAGTTGCAGTTCCAAGATTGTCAAGAGTGCGGCTGTACTTTTGGGAAAGCTTTCTGTCTATGAAATTTACTGAATCCAAATCGTAGCTTCGTTCTGTATATTCAGGGAAGTCCAAAGTTTTTTCAGCGATAACCGCAGAAGTTGTAAAAGCAATTCCGGCTCCAAGAATAATTCCGTCCACTGGTGTTAATTTAAACGGAGAATTTTCTGTTTGCGCAAAAAACTCCGCAGAAAGCAAAAGAAGAGAAATTACAAACAAATGTTTTTTCATTCTATTTTTTAAGCTCGTACATTATTACAGAAGCTGCCTGGGCAACATTTAAACTGTCAACTTTAGGTCCTGATTCGCCCATTCCGGCAAAAGGAATAATTACAAGTGAATCGCAGTTCTGGGCAACTTCATCGCTGATTCCATTTTCTTCGTTTCCAAGCACAACCAATGCCGGTTTGTCTTGGCAAAGAGATTTCATTTCTGAAACCTTTTTCTGCGCCTTTAGTGAAGTTCCAAAACGCGCCATTTTTCCTTTCATGTCTTTGAGCAAAAACGGAATTGACCTTACAGAATAAATGTTTACAAATTCCATTCCGCCTTCTGCAACTCTGTAGCTGCTGGTTGTAATTGAAGACTGGGATTCATCCAACGGAATTACAATATTCTTTATGCCGAAAAACGCCGCGCTTCTTACAATTGCGCCAAGGTTATTTGCATTTCCAACGCGGTCAAGAATTATAGCGTCTTCTTTTTGTTCAATCCAGCGCGGTGTAATGTCGGTGTTAAGCGGAAGAATTACAGGAGTGTCAATCATCGCAACAACGCCCTGATGATGAACGCTTCCGCAGAGTTTTTCAAGTTCAACAGGATCTGCGACTTTATTGTAAGGACGTTTTGAAGCAGCCATTTTCTTGCAAAGTCCGCCAAAGAGAGGCGCTTTTTCTTCCATAAAATATAAGCGGCGGATTTTCTGGCTGTTGATTTTTTCCAATGTTTTTACAGCTGCAAAACCGCAAACTGCAAGTTCGTTTCTTTGAGTGTTTTTCATAGCAAAAATATATCCGTAAGAAAATAAAAATTCAATTCAGTTTATGCTGAAAACTATTCTTCAAATTTTGAAATTTTTGACTTCCTAGAGCCAGCGGCATAAACGCTTCCAAGAACAGCGCACGAAAGAACAACCGCACAAATAACTTCAAAAAATCCGTTTGTAATCATGGTCGTTGCAATAATCGCTACAAACGCCTTGAGCCCGGAAATATTTTCTGTGCTGATTCCGATTTTTTCAATTGCGCCAAGAACCATCGGGAGAAAAATGTTTCCGTAGAAAATAAAAATTGCGCCCATAACAAGAACAGTATGAATAAAAGTTCCAAGGGCAGCGGCAATAGCACCGCTTATAATTTTTGGCATACGCGGAATAAAATTGAGCAAAGTAAAAATTCCCCAGACAGCAACAGGAAAAAGAAGTCGTGGCAAAACAGAAACAAGCGGATTCATAAAAAACGGACTTGCCGCAACTCCAAGCATAAGATTTTTTACAAGGCTAGAAACGCCGAAGATAAATCCAGTTGCAAGCCCCGGAACAAGTCCAGCCAAAAGAGTTGCAAGAATTACAGGAATGTGCATTAAAGTTATTTGAATTGCGCTTCCAAGCTGAATGTATCCAAGCGGCGTAAAGCTTAAAATAATGCTAAGCGCAGAAAAAACGCCAGCCATGGCAATTTTGTAATTCATGGAGTTATTTTCGTTTTTCATTTATTACCTCAATTTTTTAAAATATTATCAAAAGAAATTTTTTTGCAAAGAGCAGAAGCAAAAGGGCGTCCAACAAGAACTTCTGAAGCTCCATAGCTTTGGGCTTTAAATACATCGTTCCATGAGCGGATTCCGCCGTCAACCCAAAGTTCTGCGCAGTTTGACTTTAGCATTTTAAAGTTTGCACAAAGGAATTCTGCGGAACTGCCTTCACGTGTTTCAATGCGTCCGCCGTGGTTTGAAACAAAAGCAACATCTGGCTTTACTTCTTTAACAAGTTCTAAATCTTCATCTGTAAGAATTCCTTTTATTACAAATGGAATTCCTTTTTTTGAAAAATAATTTTTCAGTTCAATCAGCAAAGACGAATCTTTTTTTTCAAGATGGGCTTTGTTCCGCATCGTTACAATGTTGTATGCGTCAATGTCGACTCCGCAATATTCAGAAATATTTTGCGCCCACTCAAAACGCTCAAGAATTTTTTTGTTGCTGTAAGGCTTTATAAAAACCGCCGCTTTTTTTCCTGATGACTGAACGGCTTCAATTCCCCACTTTAACTTTGTGTCGGGAACGCCGTCGCCAATGCTAAGTTTTATTCCAAACTTTGAACATTCGTTTATCAAGTCAAAGTAAAATTGCTTTTCGTCAGAGTAGCCTATATTTTCAACAGCACCAGTCATCGGGGCAAGCCGGATTTCTTTTTTTCCAAAGTCAAACGAACCGAAATCTATTTTCTTCCAAGCGGCACAGTTCAAAATGAAATTTTTATTTGCATTTACGCCGCCCATTCCGGGAAGCTCGCTAGTGCAGCCAAATCCAAGGCATTCAGCGCAGAACCGGCATTTAAAATTAGTCTCCAAGGCAAATACCCAAGTCTCTGGCAGTTTTTATCATAGGATGATCGAGCGGAATGTTTTTTACTTTTCCAGCAACACAGTCAAGCGGAACTGGCTTTATCTTTCCATTCTGAACCGCAACAAGATTTCCGAATTTTTCCTGAGCAAGAAAATCTGCAGCGGCGGCTCCAATCTGTGTGGAAAGAAGGCGGTCATAAGGAGATGGTGTTCCTCCGCGCTGCAAGTAGCCAACAACAGTCGCACGGCACTCAAAGCCAGTTGCTTCTTCAAGTTCCTTTGCAACTCTTGCGCCTATAGAACATTGCATTGCCGCCCTTGCCTTTTTAAAAGCCTTTTTGTCAAGCAAAGATTCTTCTTTTGACTTTGCGCCTTCTGCAACAACAACAATCGAAAAATTCTTTCCAGAAGCTTTGCGTTCCTTTATTTTTTTTGCAACGCTGTTCATATCATAAGGAATTTCTGGAATCAAAATAGCATCTCCGCCGCCAGCAATTCCAGAATAAAGTCCAAGCCAACCGGCTTTGTGTCCCATGATTTCAACAATCATAACTCTGCCATGGCTGCAGGCTGTAGTGTGGATTCTGTCAATCGCATCAGTCGCAACATCTAAAGCTGTATAAAATCCGAACGTTACATCAGAGCCTTCAATGTCGTTGTCAATTGTCTTTGGAAGTCCAATTACATTCAATCCAGACTGAAACAAAAGGCTTGCAGTTGTGTTTGTTCCGTTTCCGCCGATGCAAACAAGAGCATCAAGATTCCATTTTTTGTAATTTTCTTTTATGGCTTCAACTGGCAAAAGACCGGTCGCTTCGTTCACAACAGGATTTTTAAAAGGCTTTTCCCTTGAAGTTCCAAGAATTGTTCCGCCTTGAGCTATAAGACCAGAAAGCTCATTTTCAGAAAGAACCTTCATGTCTCCATTTATAAGCCCGCGGTAGCCGTTGAAAATTCCCACAGCTTCCATATTATACTTATTTTTTGCGGCACGGCACAAAGCCCTTATTGCAGCATTAAGTCCAGGAGCATCTCCGCCACTTGTAAGAATTCCGAATCTTTTTACCTTGCATTCCATAGATTGAATTATATATCAATTATTGCATTTAGGAAAGACAAACCCATAGCGTAAAAAGTTAAAAAGAGGTTAAAAGAAAATTTGCTACAAACTGATGTTTCCGACTATAGTTTCATCGCTGCTAGAAGAATATTCAGGCTCATTTTCGATTGTTTTTTCCTGCTGCTTTTTCAGGTTTTGAGAAGAACGTTTCTTTGGACGGACAAAAAATCCAAAAAGGCTTCCGCAGATTCCAGACGCAAGCTGAATAAAAACGGGAACGCTTTCCTTCATAAATGGCATAAATCCTGAAACTTTTTTTCCGCTGAAAAGAGAGAATGCAAGATAAAGGGCAAAAATAAAAATCCATGAAACCGGAAGCTGCTTTTTTATAAATACAGAAAGAACCGAAAGAATTATCATCATAAAGACAATTCCGCCGCATCCAGAAATTCCAAATGTTGAAACGCAAGCCGTCAAAACTCCGCCCACAAGGGAAGCTATAAAAATCATAAGGGCAAGCATAACCGAGCCGTAACGTTCTTCCAAAACAGGACCGAGCAAAAGAATAAATCCAGTATTCAAAAAGAAAGAAGTTGAATTTGTGCCGCCGAACGGATAAATGACAAGCTTTACATAATCCAATGCTGATTTAAAATCGAACGCAGGAACAGATTTTGCTCCATGGCATTCAAAAATTTTTTCGGAAACATTGAACTTTAAAATCAAATCAGCAATAAAAACTGCCGCCGAAACAACAGAAAAAACAAGCACAACAGGAGAATCAAAAACAACTTTCAAAGAATTTTTCTTAGCCATATTTTAAATATTTCGGCAGATTTCCGCGGAAATTTCAGCTTAAAAACATTGCGGTTTGCCAGGTGAAAAAACTAAACTATATTTTTCATTCGATATATGTTATATTTGATTTAATGAAAGAAAAAGTTATAACAAAAGAAATTCAGCAAGAACTAGAAGAAATAACGAAATCAATTTTAAGTGTAGTTTCTGTAAAAGAAATATTTCTTTTTGGTTCTTATGCAAATGGAACTCCTTCAGAAAACAGCGACTTTGATATTTATGTTGTAATTCCAGACAACACAATGCGACCTTTAGATGCAATGACCAAAATAAACATAGCGGTAAGCAAAAACCAAAAACGGCCAGTAGACATTCTAGTAGGCAGCCAAAGTGATTTTAAAAAGCGAAGCTCATTGCCATATATTGAAAAAGAAGTTTTCAACAAGGGAATTAAAATATATGCCTAATGAAATATACGGAACTGCCAAAGAATGGATTGAATATGCAAACAAAAATATATCATCCGCAAAATATCTTTGCTCAATGCATCCAAAGCCTTTAGAAATCATTTGCTATCACTGCCAACAATGTGCCGAAAAAACATTAAAAGCATTTTTAATAAAAAATAACCACGAAGCAAAAAGAACCCATGACTTAATGCTTTTACAAAATGATTGTAAAAATATTTCGAATTATTTTGACTCTTTAACGCTTGAATGCGCTGTATTAAAAAACTACTCTGTTACATCTCGCTACCCATACCCTTTGGAAATATCAGAAATTGACACCGAAAATGCCATAAAATACGCAGAAACAATTCTTGAATTTATAAAAAAATCTATATGAACTTTCGCTTAAAACCATTCGACATTGTGTTTGTCTTGATTTTTTTAATTGTGATTTTTCTTTCGTTTTTCAATTTGTTCAGCAAAAAAAATGAAAAGGCGGCGGAGCTTTTTGTGCAGACTCCAAGCGAAAAATTTGTCTACAGTCTTTCAAAAGATGGAATTTATAAATTCAAAGGACTTCTTGGAGAAAGCTCAATTAAAGTTGAAAGCGGAAAAGCAAAATTCATAGATTCACCTTGCGAAAACAAAAACTGCATTCAAAGCGGAGAAATAAACACGCATGGGCAATGGGCTGCCTGTCTGCCAAACGGAATATTCATTACTATAGAAGGAAAAAGCAAAGAAAGCAGTTTTGACGCAGTTTCAAATTAAATCCGCCAGCAATATTTTGACAATATTTTTTGACAATCTCTTGATAAATTATTTGATTTTTTATATAGTTTAAAGAACGAAACGAAGGCGTTTTGTAAAATACAGGCTAAGTGTCTGTTTTTTGCAAAGCGCCTTTTTTTTATGCAAGGGGTTACTATGACTGAAAAAAACAGAACTTTGTATGATCCGTCATTTGAGCATGACGCTTGCGGAATCGGAGCGGTTGTAAACATTGACGGTACGGCGACTCACAAAATCGTGGACAACGCGCTTTGCATAGTTGAAAAGCTAGAGCACCGCGCAGGAAAAGACGCGACCGGCGAGACCGGCGACGGAGTTGGAATTCTTGTTCAGATTTCGCATCAGTTTTTCAAGCAGGCGGCAAAGCAGGAAGGAATTGAGCTGAAGGAAGCGCGCGACTACGGTATCGGAATGTTCTTCTTTCCGCAGGACAAATATATCCGCTCGCAGGCAATGAAAATGCTTGAAGTCCTTGCAAAAAAGGAGAACCTCAAATTTCTCGGCTGGAGAAAAGTTCCTGTAAATCCTGATGTTCTTGGTCAGCGCGCAAAAGACTGTATGCCTTGCATAATGCAGTGCTTTATCGAGCGTCCGGAAAATATCAGCCGCGGAATTGACTTTGACCGCAAGCTTTACATTCTGCGCCGCCAGTTTGAGCATTCGCACCTGAACACATACATCGCTTCGCTTTCAAGCCGCACGATTGTCTACAAGGGAATGTTCCTTGTTCAGCAGCTCAGGACTTTCTACAAAGACCTTCAGTCCGAGGACTACACTTCCTCCCTTGCGCTTGTCCACTCACGATTCAGCACGAACACACAGCCGAGCTGGCAGAGGGCGCATCCGAACAGATTCATTGCGCACAACGGAGAAATCAACACAATCCGCGGAAACGTTGACAGAATGCTGGCAAGAGAAGAGACTCTTGATTCCCCGGTTTTCAAGGACGAGGAGCTGCGTGAAATTCTTCCGGCGGTGGACGCGACCGGCTCTGACTCCGCGATGCTCGACAACACTCTGGAATTCCTTGTGATGAACGGAATGCCTCTTCCGCTTGCAGTCATGGTCTGCATTCCTGAGCCATGGAAAAACGACGGGACGATGAGCCAGCAGAAGCGCGACTTCTACCATTACTGGGCAACGATGATGGAGCCTTGGGACGGACCTGCCGCAATTCTTTTCAGCGACGGAGATTTTGTCGGGGCAACTCTTGACAGAAACGGACTCCGCCCAAGCCGCTACTACATCACAAAAGACAATATGCTGATTCTTTCTTCGGAAGTGGGAGTTCTTGACATTCCGGAAGAAAACATCGTGAAAAAATCTCGCCTTCAGCCCGGAAAAATTCTTCTTGTTGACACAGTCCAGAAGCGTCTTATTTCCGATGAGGAGGCGAAAAAGCAGTACATAAACCTTTATCCTTACGGCGAATGGCTCAACCTGAATCTTCTGAAGCTGAAGGATCTTGTGATTCCGAACAAGAAAATTCCGGTCTACACGCAGGAAGAGCGCGACATAATGTACCGTGCGTTCGGCTGGAACTACGAAGATGTGAACGAGATGATTCTTCCGATGGCGCAGAACGGAGTTGAACCGACCGGAGCGATGGGAATAGACACGCCGCTTGCAGTCATGAGCGACAAGCATCCGCCGCTTTACAACTACTTCAAGCAGCTGTTCGCACAGGTTACAAATCCGCCGATTGATTCCCTGCGTGAAAAAATTGTTACTGACACGACAGTTTATGTGGGAACAGACGGAAATCTCCTTGAGCCTAAAAGCGCGAACTGCACGGTTCTTGAGATAAACAATCCGATTCTGACCGGTGTCGATATGCTCAAGCTCAAGAACCTGAACCGTCCCGGACTGAAAACTGCGGTTGTCTCCCTTTTGTATTACAAGAACACTTCGCTTAAAGAGGCGCTGGACAATATTTTTGTTGCAATCGAGCGTGAATATCACAACGGAAGCAACATAATCATTTTGAGCGACCGCGGAGTTGACGAAAACCACGTTGCCGTTCCAAGCCTTCTTGCAGTCAGCGGAGTCGAGCAGTATCTGATCCGCACAAAAAAGCGCACCGCAATCTCAATCATCCTTGAGTCTGCGGAAGTCAGAAACGTCCATCAGGCTGCGATGTGCCTTGGCTACGGAGCGCGCGCGGTGAACCCTTATCTTGCGCACGAATGTATCGCCGAGCTTATTGACCAGAAGCTTTTGGACAAGGATTATCACACCGCAATCGACGACTACAACAAGGGAATCATAAACGGAATTGTAAAAATCGCCGCAAAGATGGGAATCTCAACAATCCAGTCCTATCAGTCCGCTCAGATTTTCGAGGCAATCGGAATCAGCAAGGACGTAATCGACGAATATTTTACAAACACAGTCAGCCGCGTCGGTGGAATCGGACTTAAAGAAATTGACGAGGACGTGAACTTCCATCACAACAAGGCATTTGATCCGCTCGGACTTGCCGTGAACACTCATCTTGATTCTGTCGGAAACCACAAGCTGCGCCGAGGTCCTACTTGCGAGGATCACCTTTATTCGCCAGAAACAATCATCGCATTGCAGGAAGCGACACGGACAGGAAGCTACGAAAGGTTCAAGGAATACACAGCCCTTGTTGACGACAACGCGCATCCCCACACTTTGCGCGCGATGCTCAAATTCAGTTTCCCGGAAGGAAAGGAAATCAGCATAGACGAAGTTGAGCCGGTTTCCGAAATTGTAAAACGCTTCAAGACCGGCGCGATGAGCTACGGTTCAATTTCCGAGGAAGCGCACCGCTGCATGGCTTTGGCGATGAATCACCTGCACGGAAAATCCAATTCCGGCGAGGGCGGAGAAAAACCTGAGCGTCTTGGAACTGAGGCGAATTCTGCAATAAAGCAGGTTGCGTCTGGACGCTTTGGCGTTACGGAAGAATATTTGCTGAGCGCAAAGGAAATTCAGATTAAGATGGCGCAGGGAGCAAAGCCCGGAGAAGGCGGACATCTTCCTGGAAAAAAAGTTTATCCGTGGATTGCGCAGACACGTTACGCAACTCCCGGTGTCTCTTTGATTTCGCCGCCGCCGCACCACGATATTTATTCAATTGAAGATTTGGCGCAGCTGATTTACGACCTGAAAAATGCGAACCGTGCCGCCAGAATTTCCGTCAAACTTGTTTCTGAGGCTGGAGTCGGAACGATTGCGGCTGGTGTTGCAAAGGCCGGCGCGCAGGTAATTCTGATTTCCGGACACGACGGCGGAACTGGAGCGGCTCCAATTTCTTCAATTCATCATGCGGGGCTTCCGTGGGAATTAGGGCTTGCGGAAACTCACCAGACATTGATTCAGAACGGACTCCGTTCGCGCGTTGTGATTGAGACGGACGGCAAACTTATGAGCGGCCGCGACGTTGCGATTGCCTGTCTTTTGGGCGCGGAGGAATTCGGATTTGCCACAGCTCCTCTGATTACAATGGGCTGCGCGATGATGCGAGTTTGCAACCTTGACACTTGTCCGTTCGGCGTGGCGACCCAGAACAGCGAGCTTAGAAAACGCTTCACCGGAAAACCTGAATACGTTGAGAATTTCATGAAGTTCATTGCACAAGAACTGCGCGAAATCATGGCGAAATTCGGCTTCCACAGCATTGACGAGATGTGCGGACACACGGAGCTTCTTGCGCTCAAGGAAAAAAGCGCGTTCCCTAGGGCAAACCTTGTGGACATGAGCAGAATCATCGGCTGGAAAACTCCGGAAGACGCGAAGACACATTTTGAGCCGGCGGACATTTTCGACTTCCAGCTTGAAAAAACCGTAGACGAATCAAAGCTTTTAAAGGCATTTGAAAAGTCAAAGAAAGCAAAGAAAGGCGTTTTTGAGCTTTCAGTTTCCTCAACGGACAGAACAGTGGGAACAATCCTCGGCTCGGAAATCCAGAAGAATTTCGGCTCATCGCTTGAAGAAGACAGCTACGTTGTAAACTGCACGGGCGGCGGCGGACAGTCATTCGGCGCGTTCATTCCCAAAGGCCTCACGCTGAACCTTACAGGAGACGCGAACGACTACCTCGGAAAAGGCTTGAGCGGCGGAAAAATCGTAGTTCACCCTTCAGCAAAAGCAGGATACAAAGCCGAAGAAAACATCATCATCGGAAACGTTGCTTTGTACGGAGCGACAAGCGGAAGCGCGTTCATAAACGGAATTGCCGGCGAACGTTTCTGCGTAAGAAATTCCGGGGCGGTTGCGGTTGTTGAAGGATGTGGCGATCACGGACTTGAATACATGACAGGCGGAACTGCCGTAATTTTGGGCGGAACAGGAAAAAACCTCTGCGCCGGAATGTCAGGCGGAACAGCTTACGTTCTGGACATGAACCACGATTTGTATCTGAGACTGAACAAGCAGCTTGTTTCCATGACAGAAGTTTCTGACAGCCACGACATTGAAATCATAAAGGACTTGATTCAGCGTCATGCGAAGGAGACCGGCTCGGAGCTTGCGAAGAAAATTCTCAAGGACTTCGACAGCTACATCAGGCACTTCAAGAAAATCGTTCCTAATGATTATCAGAAGATGATGACGGAAATCGCAAAAGGCGAAGAGCGCGGTTTGAATCACGATGAGGCAGTTCTTGAGGCTTTTAAAAAGCTCACTGCATAAGGAAAAGTCAGGGGTACACTATGGGTAAAAACGACGGATTTATGATATACAAACGCGTTGAGGATTCCTGGATTGAGCCATCTTCACGCATAAAGAATTTTAAGGAATTTCACAATCATCTTGACGACAAGGAACGCAGGGAACAGGCGGCAAGATGCATGAACTGCGGAGTTCCGATGTGCCAGAGTGCAATCAGGCTTGCAGGAATGGTGACGGGATGTCCGCTCCACAATTTTATTCCTGAATGGAACGACGCGCTTTACAAAGGCCAGTACGACATGGCGGCCTGGCGGCTTCTGAAAACTTCAAGCTTCCCGGAATTCACAGGAAGAGTCTGCCCCGCGCTGTGCGAGAAAGCCTGCAACTGCGGAAACGGCGGAGACATAAAGGAAGCTGTGACAATCCACGACAACGAGCTTTACATAATCGAGAAGGCGTTCGAGTCAGGCTACATGAAACCGCAGATTCCGAAAGTCAGAAGCGACAAAAAAATCGCGGTAATCGGCTCAGGACCTGCAGGACTTGCTGTCGCCGACTTGCTGAACCGGCGCGGACACAACGTGACTGTCTACGAGAGGGATGACAGAATCGGCGGACTTCTGATGTACGGCATTCCGAACATGAAGCTGGACAAAAAAATTGTAGAACGCAGAGTCGAGCTCATGAAGGCGGAAGGAGTCACGTTCATAACAAACGCTGATGTCGGACGCAATGTGGATGCCAAGCAGCTTCTTTCTGAATACGATGCGGTCGCCTTGTGCTGCGGAGCAAAAAAAGCGCGTCCTCTGTCTGCCCAGGGAAGCGATGCGCAGGGAATAATGTTCGCCGTGGACTGGCTCAAGAGCGTTACAAAAAGCCTCTTGGACTCAGACTTTTCGGACAGGAATTTCTTTGATCCAAAAGGAAAGCACGTGGTGATTCTTGGCGGAGGCGACACGGGAAACGACTGCACAGGCTCAAGCATAAGGCTCGGTGCGGCAAGCGTAACCCAGCTTGAGATGATGCCTTGTCCTCCAACAGAACGCCAGCCGGACAATCCGTGGCCGCAGTGGCCAAAAGTCCTCAAGACAGACTACGGCGCACAGGAATCAATCGAAAAATTCGGGCATGACCCGCGCGTCTACAAAACGACAATCAAGGAAGTCTATCAGAAAGACGGAAAAGTCTGCGGAATAAAAACAGTCCAGGTTGAATTCAAGAACGTAGACGGAAAACGCACTCTCTGCGAAATCGAAGGCAGCGAAAAAGAGCTTCCGGCCGACCTGATTCTGATTGCCGCGGGATTCCTCGGCTGCGAGGACTACACCGCAAACGCATTCGGCGCACCGCTTTCCGCAAGAAACACAGTCGCAACTTCCGGCGCAGGCTCATACTTCACCGGAACAGACAAAGTCTTTACCGCAGGCGATATGCACAGAGGCCAGTCGCTTGTAGTCTGGGCAATCGCAGAAGGAAGAGAATGTGCAAGGGAGATTGATGAATACCTGATGGGATATTCAAATCTGTAGCTCACATAGAAAATAAGCCGGACTAGCCTAAGCATTCGCATTGTGCCAGTTCCGGCCTTTTTCCCAAAATCTCCCTGTAAATCTCAAAATCTTTGCTTGCGAACACGTTGAAAATCACTTTTTTTACGCTTGCGTTTTTGTTTTCGTCGAGCCAGTTTTTCACGGTTTTTACTGCGATTTGTGCGGCGAGTTTCTGCGGAAATCTAAAAACGCCTGTGGAAATGCAGCAGAACACAACGCTTTCAAGTCCGTTTTGTGCGGCAAGGTTCAGGCAGCTTGTGTAGCACGAGGCTAGCTGGATTTTGTCGCGTTCGGTTACGGCTGCGCGGATTATCGGACCTACCGTGTGCAGAACGTATTTTGAAGGCAGATTGAACGCCGGCGTGATTTTCGCGCTTCCAGTTTTTTCAGGCGCACCCTGTTCTTGCATAATCTCGTTGCACGCAAGGCGAAGCTGTATTCCGGCGAATGTGTGGATGCAGTTGTCGATGCACGCGTGGAGCGGAGCAAAGCAGCCGAGCAGGG
>JAUNWH010000030.1 GCA_030540405.1 Spirochaetales bacterium | reverse complement strand
TTCATTTTTACACGGTATTGGCAGTAAAATTTTTAGTCCGGCAATGGCAGTTGTTTTTGTCATACTCCGGCTTACTCCTCCCATGTCATTATCCGGCTTGACCGGATAATCTGCACCGTAAAGCAACAGTTTATTATAATTATGGTTCAAAAAAGCTGGTTTGTCAGCATTTGAGGGCATTTTTTTGATTTTTTTTCTACTAAATGGTATTCTTTTGCCATGAGTTTTAAGTCTGTTGTTTCGGCGGTTTTGTTTTCAGTTTTTACATTCAGTTTTTCATTTGCAAAAAGTCCAAAAATTGCACTTGTTCTAAGCGGCGGCGGCGCAAAAGGTCTTGCGGAAATTCCGCTTATAGAAGCTTTGGAAAACGAAGGAATCCGCCCGGATATGATTTTGGGAACAAGCATGGGCGCGCTGATTGGCTCACTTTATGCGGCTGGCTACACTCCAAAACAAATCAGGCAAACTCTTTTGTCTATGGATTTTATGACGATTCTAAATGAACGCCCTTCCACTCCGGAGAAAATTCCGCCAGAAGCATTTTCAAAAAAAACAGACGGCATAATGCTTTCGTTTTCAATTGCAGACGGAAAATTCGGCTCCGCTCCTGGAATAATTGGCGACCAGCAGATTATTTGCGAGCTTAGCAACCACCTTAGCAAAATTCTTACAACAACAGATTTTGACAAGCTTCCAATTCCATTCAGGGCAATTGGAACAGACGCAGTTTCCGGCGCGGAACTAATATTTAAAAGCGGCTCTCTTGTAAACGCGGTAAGGGCAAGCATTTCAATTCCGGCAGTTTTTACGCCAGCTCAAGTGGAAAAAGGCTTGTATTCAATGGACGGCGGACTTAGAAATAATCTTCCGCTTAAGCTTGCGCGTGAAATGGGCGCGGACATTGTAATTTCAATGGACGTTGCAAGCATTGTTGACACTCCACCAGAAACTCTTTCTGACTTTTATTCCGTGGCGGTTCAAATTTTCAACTTGATTATTTCGTCCAATGCGGTTGAACAGTACAGCTATGCAGACATTGTGTTGCGCCCGGATCTCTCAAATTTCAGCACATTCGATTTTATGAAGCCGCACCAAATTGTAAGGGCGGGAGAAATTTGCGTTCAGCAGAACAAAGATAAAATTTCACAGATTGCAAGGCAAATTGAAGCAGCCGGAAGAACGCTCGAAAAACTGGACTACAACCGTAAAAGCGACTACGACAAAATGCCTGATTTTTCTATAGACGAAATAATTGTAAAGGACATTTCATTTTCCAAGCCAGTTCCAATTCCCGCGAAAAAAGAATTTGAAAAATTTCTTGGGCAAACTCTCGATGACAAAACTAAAAAGCGGCTTAAAAAAAAGCTTTCAAGGCTTAAAGAGCATTATCATCTTTCGTCTCTCACTTATTCTTTAAAGCAAAACGAGGACAATTCAACAACTCTTGAAATTCTTGCGAACCACTATGACCAAAACATGAACCAGATTTTTTTTACAGGAACTTCATCTGTTTCAGTTGCAAGCTACAAGCCGCAAAAATATCTTTCCGTAGATCCAAATTTTACGGCAGGAGTTTTCTTGCGCACTCCAATTGAATCCCTCTTTAGGCTTTCATTCGGAAACACAATGATTTTTGAAACTGAATTTTTCCCGAAGCTGGCAGACTTTAAAGACAGCATTCTAAGCCTTGACATCAAGAATTCACTCAAATACGGAAGCTGCTCTCCGGCGACAAATATTTACTTTAACGACAGAACGATTGCAGAAGACAGAGGCATTGAGCTTTTCGGCGGAATCAGATTCAGGCACACAGATTATTTTACAGCAAAAGCCGGCATTGCATATTCCGCGGAAAAATTAATCGCAACAGAAAAATGGCATAACACAAGCTTTATTCACAGCGAAGCTATTTTTACATCACTGCATAACAACTATGCTTCTCTTTACGGCGGAAGGTTGGAATCTATTTTTAACTTCGGCAGAAAAACAGACGGTATGCAAAACAATCTGATTTACGACTTTAGATTTTCAGCGGAAAAAAGATTTGAACTTGCGGACGAAAAAAATTCAATTGGAATTTCTTCTGTCTTCTGCAGCAACAGATTTCCTTACGAACTTAATTCCGGCTACTGCAATTTTGGCGGCGCGGACGGAATGAGCGGCTACCCCGCAGGAGCATTGAGGCGCGACTTTGCAATTGCAGGAATTTCTTTCAGGCAGAAAATAACAAACATCGCGGGAACACCATTGCTCGCTGTGGCAGAAGCAAAAGCCGCGGTAAGTTCAGGCTACGATCCATTCATTGATCAGAACTCGCCATCTGGAAAACTTTTTGCAGACAGAAAATTTGAAGCTGGCGGAGAACTTTATCTTGTGCTTCATACAATTCTTGGAAATTTAGTTTTCGGCGGAAGCATGAATTCCAGCTTGGAATGGTGCATCACTTTAGGACTTAGATAGTATTGTCATTATCGGGCTTGACCCTGCGATGTTTCTGAAAGAAACTCGGCTGATAATCCTCACGAAAATTTATAGCACGAGAATGACAGTTATTTATAAAAAAGCGCGTTTTCTATTTTCATTGCAACCTGAGATATTTCTGAATCAGTTTCGTCAATAATTATATCCGCATATTTTTCATAAAGTGGGGCGCGTTCATTAAAAATGTCCAGAAGAGTTTCGCCGGGCTTATGGACAACTCCTCTTTTATCCAAATCTCCAAGCCGTTTTTCAAGGGAAGAAAGACTTACTTTTAAATAAACAACTGTGCCGATTTTCTTAAAATGCTCCATTGCGTCTTTTCCAAAAACAACGCTTCCACCTGTAGCAACAACACATTTTTTTACATTCAAGCCGGAATTAATTTTATTTTCAATCTTCTTAAAATATTCCGCGCCTTGCTCTAAAATTATATCCTTGAGTTTTTTCTTCATTTTCTGCTGAATCACAATGTCGCTGTCAATAAATTTATAATTCAAGAGTTTTGCAAGCACAACGCCAACTGTGCTTTTTCCAGCTCCGGGCATTCCGATTAAAATCACATTGTTTTTCATAAAGCTGATTATCATAAAAAAAATAACGCCGGTCAACCTCAATCAGCTAATGCCAAAATGCAAAATTTTTTGTATATTAAGCAAAAGGTTGAATATCGAGTTTTGCAACTGTCGGTATCGGGCTTGCCCCCCATGTGATGTTTCTGAAAGAAACTCGGTTAATAATCTATTAAAATTTTATACCAGATTCCCGTATCAAGTACGGGAATGACAATTCTTTTTACAGGAGGATGTAATAAAAACTTTGCCTAAAATAGCGTCAAGGTTTTTATTTAAAAGTTTGCGTTGCAAACTTTATTATCAACTGCATATTCTCATTTCATTGCGAATATGCTAAAAAAATCAAATCGAAAATTGATATTTTCTATTTAATTTTTTTTGGAGGAATTATGAGAAAGAATTTCGGTGCGAAAGAATGGCTTTATCCTATGCCGGTGCTTATCGTGGCATCTTACGACAAGGACGGGACGCCGGACGCAATGAATGCGGCTTGGGGCGCAATCAGCGATGAAAAGGAAATAGGGCTTTGCCTGAGCGCGTCGCATAAAACTGTAAAAAATATTCTAGAACGCAAGGCTTTTACGGTCAGCGTGGGAACTGCGGAATTCGCAAAGGAATGTGATTACGTCGGACTGGTTTCTGCAAACAATACGCCGGACAAATTTGAAAAGGCGGGATTTCATGCGGAAAAGTCGGAATTCGTTGACGCGCCGCTAATCAGGGAGCTTCCGTTTGCGCTTGAGTGCAATCTCATAAGCTACGACGAAAAAACAAGCCACCTGTTCGGTCAAATCGTGAATGTAAGCATTGACGAATCTGTGCTTGATTCAAACGGAAAAGTCGATGTCAAAAAACTGAATCCGATTTCATACGATCCTGTGAACCAGCATTATCTTAAGCTGGGCGACTTTGCAGGAAAAGCGTTCAGCATTGGCCTTGAGCTGAAATAATTTGTCATAGAAAAATCTGATAAGTCAAATGTCATTGCCGGTGCGAATCCGGCAATCTTTTTTCTACTCAAGTTGGCTGCTTTGTTGTTGAGCCAAGTTTCATGTAATACGAATCAACAATTCTTCTTATATCGTGAATATTTGAAACAATCATGTAGTCTTCAAAAATCTGAATTTTTCCGCGGTCCATAAGACGCACAAGACAATCCTTTGCCTGGTCAAGCGGAATAGAAGCCCAGCTTGCAATGTCATTTGCAGTGATAAAAAACTTGCGCTTAAAGTTTCCGTCGTCATCTTTTCTTCTAGAAGATCCGCCGGCAAGCTCGTCATACATTAAAAAAACATCGCAAATTCTAGTGTAAATATCTTTTATAAGGACAATTTTAAACTGGCGGTTCTGGTCATAAATTCTTTTGCAGAAAAGCTTAAGAAGATTCATTACAATCTGCGGATTTCCAAGCACAAGCGCCTTGAAGTTTTCCTTGTTGAATTCCAAGCAGGCAACATCAGTTCTAGCAACGCAAGACGCGCTTCTCTGTGAATTATCAAGAATCGCCATTTCGCCAAAGAAAGCTCCGCTGCCAAGAATGTCCAAACTTTTATTTTGGTTCTTTATGCACTTTTCAATTTGAACTTCGCCGTATTTTATAAGATAGAAAGTTTCACCCGGCTCAAATTCGCTTATAATCACATCGCCGCGCTTGTATTTTTTTGTAAAGCGGTCAAAAGCAGGGAGCGAAAACTGGTTCACAGAAAGGCTTCCAGATTTTGCGGAAATATCCTCGGAAGAAACATTGCGGGCATTTTCCCTGCCTTTTCTTGTGTTCGCATTGTTAAAAAGCTTTGCAATTTCCACTTTGTTCGCAGGATTAGGATTCAGCTTTAAAATTCTAGTAAGAACGTCGCAGCAACTTTTGAACTGGCCGTCATTGTAAAAAGCATTGGCAACCATAAACATTCCGTGTTCCGGCGAAATCGAAATGCTGTTTCCGCCCAAATACTGCTCTGTTTTTTTATGAATATCTCTAAGCGACTTGCTGAAAACTCTAAGCATTTTTTCTGTGATAAAAGCTTTTGAGCCAAACATTTTTTCAAACTCATAAACTGAAAGCTGAACAACGGTTGAATCAAGCAGCACGGAAGCAGTTACTAGGCTTGGCATTTTGGCAAGCGCGCTTTTTACGCCAAAAAATTCTCCAATGTGAAGCTGCTCTGAAATTTGCTCTCCAGTTTCCAAATCCATGCTGCGCAAAGCAACTGCGCCTGACTGGAGAATATAAATATTTTCGTCTTTGTCGCCTTCAAAAAAAATAATAGAGCCTTTGCTGAATTGCACAACCTTTGACATAACCTTCCTCGCAAAAACCAAAACTCATAAAAGAGCATTGATTTGAAAAAACACCTATACTTGTTTAGTATACCACAATTTTTTTATTTATGCTACCTTGTTAAAGAGAATTCCGCATGATAGACTTGCATACACATTCAACAGCTTCCGACGGAACCTGCACACCGAGCCAGCTGATTTCCTACGCCGCAGAAAAAAAAATTTCAGTAATTGCGCTTACAGACCATGACAACATAGACGGAATTCTAGAAGCTCAAGAAAAGGCAAAAGAACTTGAAATCGAATTTATTCCGGGAATAGAAATTTCTATAGAATGGCCGAGCGGAGAATTTCATCTTCTTGGACTGGGACTCAAAAAGCCCGGAAAAAAACTTCTTGAAACAATTGAATTTCTAAGAGCCGAGCGAAATTCAAGAAACAAAAAAATAATACAAAAACTTCAAGAGCAAAACATCGACATTTCTTATGAAGAGCTTGTTGAAAAATCCGGCACAAAAACAATCGGCAGACCTCACTTTGCAAAACTTCTCATGGAAAAAGGAATAATAAAAAAAGCTCAGCAGGCATTTGACCTGTTCCTTGCAAAAGGCCGTCCTTGCTACGTAGACAAAACCGGGGAAAATTTAAAAAAAGCAGTGGAAGCAATAAAAGAATCCGGCGGAATTCCAGTTCAGGCGCATCCAATGTCAATGTACGTTTCCTGGGGAAAAATGGAAGAAACAATGCTTGAAATAAGAAATTCGGGCGTTGAAGGACTTGAAGCACATCATCCTGGAATCAGGCTTTCCGAAGCTCGGCGGCTTGAAGAGCTTGCAGAAATACTTGGAATGATTACAACAGCAGGAAGCGATTTCCACGGAGAAAAAGTCCGCGCAGATAGAAAAATAGGATTCTCGTCAGGCGGATATAAAATTGAAGACAAATTCTGGACAGAACAGCTAAAGCCCGCATTGGAAAAAACTCACGGCGGAACAGACCACACATTTTCAGCTAGCTAATGCGAAACTGTAACCCAAGGCAAAATTAATTATTTTAAATATATAACCTTAATTTCGAGTTTTATAATTTAATGTCATTATCGGGCTTGACCCCTGCGATGTTTCTGAAAGAAACTCGGTTGATAATCTATTGAAAATTTCCAACAGATTCCCGTGTCGTAGCACGGGAATGACACTTAAATTACTGTTCTTATCAAAACTCGAAGTTTGGGCTATATAGCTTTGGAGGAAAAATGAAACGTATTTTAAGAAAATCAGCGGCAGCTTTAGTTGCGGCTTTTTTATTTATTTCATGCGGAAAAAATCAGGCTGTGAAAAATGAAATGTTTGCACCAATGGCAAAATCAATGAAAATGTCGGCAAGGGCAGATTCCGCAATGAACGTGATGCAAGACATGGCGTTTGAAGAATCAGCAGAGCTTCCTTCTGAATCTGAGCAGCCAAGGCAAGACAGAAAACTTGTCTACACAGGAAATCTTACAATTGAAGTTTCAAATCTTGCAGACTCCAAATCATCCGTTGAATCCTGGGTAAAAAAATTCGACGGATATATTTCAGATTCGTTTGAAAACACAAGCTCCATAAGGATAACGGCAAAAATTCCAAGCGGCTCGTTTTCACAGGCAATGCAGGAATGCGGACAGATTGGAAAACTCAAATCAAAAAATATAAATTCCAGCGACGTTACAGAACAGTTTTATGATTTGGACACTCGGCTTTCAACACGCAAAGTTTTGCTTGAACGGCTCAAAAAATATCTTTCAGAAGCAAAAGATATGCAGGATATGCTAAAGATTGAAACAAAAATCAACGATGTAACTTCTGAGCTTGAAAGAATGCAAGGCCAGATGAACCGCCTAAAATCGCAAATTGATTATTCTACAATTTATGTTACAGCGGAACTTCCAGTAAATCAAAATGAAAGCGGATTTGTAATGCCCGACACAAATTCACAGCTGCGGCAGTTCTTTGCAAACATATTGAATTTCTTTGTGAAATTTATTTTTACAGCATTGTACATTGTGATTTTTGGAGTTCCTTCTGTTTTGTTCCTAATGCTTCTTTACTGGCTTGGATTTGGAAAAGTCGGACTTCTAAGAAAACTTTTTGCAAGAATAAGAAAATAAATAGTACTAAACTGTCATTCTCTTGCTTGACAAGAGAATCTGTTAAAGTAAACAAAATACCCGGCAAAATTGCCGGGCTTTTTGTTTTGCAATCTGAATTATCTTACTGCTAAAATCGCACCAAGAATAATAAGATGCTGGGCAAAAGTATAAAGCCACTCAAGGAAATTTTTTGCGCCACCGTTAAGAATTCCGTTTGCTCCTAGAATATCATAAAGAACAATGGCAACAATCCAAACAATAATTGCAATCAGCGCAAGGACAGTTCCAAAGCTTCCAAAGCGGTCGCCAATTACAATCTTTAAAATCATAAAGACACCAACAAGAAGCTCAATCACTCCGAAGACAATTACAAGAATATTTCCTGCATTGCCAGAAACAAGCCCCTTGATTGATCTTGCGGCAAAATCTCCGTCGCCCTGCAAAGCCCAGATTCCTCCGACAGCAAGCATTGCGCCAACTGCAATCTGCAAAATAAAAAGCGCCGCAGTCCATCCGCTTTTTTCAGTTCTCATATTTTTCCTCCTAGAAATATGTTCAGCAGTATAAAATGCCTATATCAAATATAATTCAGTTTTAGGCAAAAATCCACTTATTTCTAAAATGATTATTCATCCTTATAAACAAACGGATTCTTCTTTAAAATTTCAAAGATGCCTTTATCTACGCCAAACGGAACAATGCTCGGCTGCTCATAAACAGGGCTTGCGACAATTCCAAGGTCAAGACAATGCAAAAGAAATTTTCCATAAAACTCTTTTGGAATTTTCGGAAAAAGATAAGGGCCTTTTCTCTGCCAGTATTTTGTCAAAGCAAAATCATAAACAAACCAGTCTTTTTCCTGCCGAGCCTGCAATGCCGAAATCAAATTATAAATTGAGCGGGTAACGGCGGCTTCAATTGGCGAAGAAAGTTTTATTGTTTCCTTTAAAACATCTTGTGGAATTTTTTCAGCCAAATCAATTTTTACAGCAAGAATGTAAATTCCGCTTGTCCAAGGAAGAGGCGGCTCAAAAACTATGCAGTCAGCATTGTCATGTTCAAAAGCAGTTTCGCTCCAAGGCTTCCAGACAAAAGTATTTTGCGGGCTGATTTTTACAGCGGCGGAAAGGCAATCAGATTTTTTTGCAAAGATAAAAACTTTACGCTTACATCCAAAGAAAAGAGCATTTACAGATTTTTCAAGCCTTCCTGAAAAACAAGTTTTAAAGCTGCCGGTCGCTCCGCGGTCAAGGGCATTTTTTAGCATTGTGAATGCAGAAGAGCCACCCCAGCCCAAAATTGCCCGCCCATTTTCCTGATACAAATCAGTAAGGCGTTTGCCTTTTTCTGTATACAAAAACGGTCCGCGAGCGCGCTTTACATTTCCATATCGTAAAAAAATTTCTTCCGCTAAAAAATCTATTTCGTTCATTTGAATCTGATTATACTGAAAAAAAAATCTGTTGTCATTTGCCGACACAAAAACGGCTGAAGATATTTTCAAGGACATCATCTGGAGAAACTTCGCCTGCAACTTCCCCAAGGCTTTCCAAAGAATCTTCCAAATCCTGAACAACCGCATCAAGTCCGTAGGTGGAATCTTGAGAAATTTCCAAAGCGTGCGTTACTCGTTCCAAAGCCTCTTGAACTGATTTTTTTTGCCGCGCTGAACCAAGCCCGCTTTGCTCACGTTCAGTTTTTTCGCCGTCAAACAAAATATCTTTTACTTTTAAAACAAGCTGTTCAATTCCAATATTATTTTTTGCAGAAATTTTTACAGAATCTTTCCAGATTTTTTTTATTCCGCCCAAATTCAAATCAGATGAATCGCATTTATTTAAAACCAAAACAACCGGAATGTTTTTCTGGCTTTCAATAAAATCCAAATCGTCTTTTAAAATTCCTTTTGAACTGTCAACAAGATAAAGAATAACATCCGCATCCTGGCTTAAATCTTTTGCAAGCTCAACACCGCGCTCTTCAATTAAATCTGAAGTTTTTCTAAGGCCGGCGGTATCAAAAAGCCTTACAGGGATTCCCGCAAAATCTGTCCAGCACTCAAGCCAGTCCCGGGTCGTTCCTTCAATGCTGCTGACAATTGCACGTTCCTCTTTTAAAAGCGAATTGAAAAGGCTTGATTTTCCGGCATTGGTTTTTCCGCACAAAACAACTCTTGCTCCGTCTTGATAAAGTTTTTCAGCTTTCCAAGAAGAAGCTAAATCTGAAAGTTTTTTCTGCGCTTCTTTTAGCAATGAAGTGTCAAACGATTCTGAAATATTTTCTTCGTCTTCTGGATATTCAATTTCAACTTCTATGTTTCCAATCGTGTCTAAAATCAGCTTTTTAATAGAAGAAACTTGCTCAAAAAGATTTCCGCTTAAACGTCCGGCGGCTCGGCTTCTGGAAGCATTTGTGCGGCTGTCTATTATTTCTTTTACAGCTTCGGCTTTTGTAAGATCCATTTTTCCGTTTATATAAGCCCTGAACGTAAATTCTCCACGCTCGGCTTTTCTAAAACCATTTTCAAGCAGCAAAGAAAAAACTGAAGTTACAACATTTACTCCGCCATGGCAAAATATTTCAACCATGTCTTCGCCTGTGAAAGATTTTGGAGCTTTGTAAACGCCAAGCATAACTTCATCAATTTTTTTGTTTCCGTTCTGAATTTTTGCATTTTCAATCCATCCGTAAACAAGAGAATTTCCAGCAGCCTGCAAGAGAGCTTTTTTTCGTGAAAAAATTTCGCTTACAAGCTCAATGCAGTTTTTTCCGCTCGTCCTGACAATTCCGATTGCAGAAGGAACAAGAGCTGTTGCAATTGCCGCTATCGGTTCTTCTGGCGTATATTTATTCATTTGCTTCCACCAAACACTGGCTTTACATGAAGGAAATTTCTTGTTGTAACGCTTGTATTTTCATATTCAAGTTCATTGTCCAGCACAGAATTCCAAATTGAAATCATGTCCTTTGCATTTTCTTTTTTCTGCTCCAAATCCTGCAAATCGGAATCTAAAGAATTTTTTATTCCCAGACTGAATGCCGGAATTCGTTTTTGCAAATCGCATTCTTTTTCATGCCACGGAGAAATTTCATTGTCCTGAGGATCCGGGCTGATGTCCTCGTAATATCCGCCGGAATTATTCCAGTGCATATAACCTCTGTCAAGTCCGTCGCGCACACCAAAAATTTCTCGAAGAACATAATTCTTGTCATAATATTTTCTGTCATGCCTTACGCCCATGTAAAATGCCTGAACCCACGGACGCACAATAATTCTGTTTCTTCCGATTATTGTATTTCTAAATGAGCCGTAAAAATAAATTCTGTACGCACGTTCTTCATAAGGCGGATACTCAAGGAAATCCTGCTCAAAATGCGACGGATAAAACATCGGGCAAATGACATCGACATATTCACTCATAAGCTCAACATCCTGGCCTGTTCGTGTTCCGCTTCTGTACCAGCCGTTTGCGCCGTAAATGTCAATTCCAATAGGAGCTTTTATATTTTTGCGGGCATAAGACAAAAATGAAACCAGCGCGCTTTCTTTTACCATGCCTTTATCGCGCCATCTGTAAACTGCGGAATTTAAATTTGTTCCGTCAGTCGGAAACCTTATGTAGTCAAACTGAATTTCATCAAAGCCACGGGAAACAAGCTCCTTTGCAATTTCAACATTGTATTCCCAAACTTCCTCGCTGTAAGGATCAACCCAATTTTCATCGTAGTAAACAGTTTTTGTTCCAGCCGGATTTCCATTTTCATCAGTAACGTCTTCTTTTCCGCGGATTCCCATCCATGGCGAATTTGTGCGGGAATTCCAAACTGCATATTTTCCTTTATCATACGAAGCCAAGTTTCTGTCTTTAAAAACAACGATGCGCGCAATAAGATAAACGCCGTCGTTTTTAAATTCGCTTACAACTTGCTCCAAGTCAATTTTGTACTGAGTAATTTTTCCTTTTTGCTTTAAAAGCTGGCTGTTCGGCTCGAATCGCAAAAGTCCGTAGTCATCTTTCATGTCAATTACAACAGAATTGAGTTTGTTGTCAGAAACAATTTTTTTGTACTTTTCAATTCCCGCGGAATTTCTAAGCTGATAGACAGACGCATAAATTGATTTCTTTTTATTTGCAAGCGAAGCCCAGGGAGAAAGAATTGTTTCAGGATTTAAAAGCCAAAGCTCATTTAAAGTAACATTCGCTCCAAGCTGCGAAATATTCTTGGGAATAAAAGCTGAATTTATAGTGTCGCCGGCTGCGGTTAAATTTTCCCGCCAAGAATTGAAACTTGAAATTTCTGAAACTTCCCTTGTTTCAAGAGAAAGCGAAAGAATTTTTCCAACTGTTGAAAAAATCAAGTTAGATCCGTTTTGACAAAGTCCGTCAATTGCATCGCACGGATTTTCGCCTTGGTAAATTTTTTCAGCTTTTTTTGTCCGCCAGTCAAATCTGTAAATATTTGGAATGAATGACTGAGAAAGATAAATTTCCGCATAAATATTTCCAGACGAATCCCGGCACAAAACTGGCAGAATATCAGAAATTTCATCGACCTGCGTAAGGCTTTGCATTGCGGAAAAACCTGCGCTCACGTCAATCCATTTAGGATTTTTTTCATCAGCGCGGCAATAGCTAAAACCATAAATCGGATGCGACATAAAAACAACAATTTCGCTGCTTTCAATTTCTCCGTTTTTTCCATAAACAGGCATGTGCGAAACTGCGACCGCTTTCATTCCAGCAGTGTAATTGCTTGCCGAGCCAAGAGACTTCCAAGTTGCGCCGCCGTCACGAGTTATAAAAACTTCATCTTTTGTGGCTGTAACTAAAATATCTGGATTCAATGGATCTGCGCAGATGTCTTTTAAAAGAGGCATTTTTTGAACTATTTCTTTTTTTCCGTTTTCATAATTTTTTACGATTAATGAAGGAAGTCCTATATTGCGCTGCGTAAATTCCTTTAAATCTAAAGAAGAATAAATTCCTTTTTCTGTAACAAAAAACCATTTTGCCTGAGTTCTTAAAATGCGTTCAACTTTTCCTTCCGTCCACAAAGGATCTGCAATTCCGCTCGGAAGAATTTTAAAAAGTCCTGTGTCTGTTCCGATTAAAAATGGCTCTGGATTTTCAGAAACTCTTCTTTCAAGGTAAACCTCTGGAAGCTTATACAAAGGCTTTGACTGGGCAAAAACAATTCCCGAAAAAAAAGAAAAAAATGATGCTGAAATGCACAATTTTAAAAAGAGTATACGCATGGTCTTTTTATCGGCATTTCAACATTAAATTTTAGAAGATTTAAATTTTACTGAAGAAGCAAATCTCCGTCTTTTATCCAGCCGATTTTTCTTAAAATAGAACAAAACAAAACAGAAAAAACAGCCGGAAGAACAAAGCAAATAAGAACAAGTCCAAGCCAGTCAAAAATTCCCGGCGAAACTGCAACAGCTCCATGCGCAACCGCAGCTTGTGAAGGTTCAAACCAGCCTGTTATAATTCCAATCTGACCTACAAGTCCGCACGTTCCCATTCCGCTTGAAACCGCAGCTCCGTTCATCTGCATTTTAAAAACACAAGTCGCAATCGGGCCGGTTATAACGGAAGCAAGCGTAGGCGGAATCCATATCCGCGGATTTTTTACAATGTTCGGCATCTGAAGCATTGAAGTTCCAAGTCCTTGAGATAAAATTCCGCTCCAGCCATTTTCTTTAAAACTCATAACTGCAAAGCCAACCATTTGAGCACAACAGCCGGCAACAGCAGCGCCACCAGCAAGACCTGTAAGTCCAAGAGCCGCGCAAACCGCCGCAGAACTTACAGGAAGAGTCAAAAGAATTCCGACAATTACAGAAATAAGAATTCCCATTAGGAATGGCTTTAATGTCGTTGCCCACATAATTAAATTTCCAAACGCATACGCGGCTTTTCCAATATGGCTTGCAAAAAGCAAAGTGAAAAAAACTCCAGCGGCAATCGTAACCAAAGGCGTTACAATAATGTCAACTTTTGTTTTTTTGCTTACAAGCATTCCGCACTCGCACGAAAGAACTGCAATTATAAGAACTGCAAGCGGTCCTCCAGCTCCGCCAGAAACATTTGCAGCCGCGCCAACAGCAACAAGAGTAAACAAAACAAGGGAAGAAGCTCCCATTGCATATCCAATTCCAACCGCCATCGCTGCGCCAACAACATGGGCTTCACAGGCAAAGTTTCCTGCTGAAACAAAAAATTCAAAAACAGGATTTGTTCCAAGCCTAAGCAGCTGCTGTCCCAAAGTCTTGACAATTGTTCCAATCAAAAGAGACGCAAAAAGTCCTTGCGCCATTCCGCCCATCGCATCGATTAAGTAGCGTTTCACATACTTGTTCATAGAGAGTCCTTTAAAAATTTTTTAGATTGCTTACTTGGAAATGCAGTGATAGGAGCGTTCGTAGGCTCGTTAGGTTGTGGGATTCAACCGACAGTCATCACAACGTAATCATCGTTACAATTTTATTTTATCAAAGGGAAAAGAAAAAAACAATCCGCTGACGTTTTTGCATTTTTATGATATTCTTTTTAAATGTTTCATTTTATTGTAAATCCAGTTTCGCGTTCAGGCAAAGGACTCCGTTTGTGGAAAAGAAAAATTGAGCCGGTTTTGATTTCAAGAAAAATTCTATACAATGTTGAGTTTTCAAAAGAGCATGGAGACGTTACAAAAATCTGCTCCAAAATCAGCGAAAAATCTTCAGCAGAAAAAAACTGCACAATTGTAATTCTTGGCGGCGACGGAACTTTAAATGACGCAGTTCAGGGAATACAAAATTTTGAAACTGTCATGCTCGCATACATTCCAACAGGCTCAAGCAACGATTTTGCGCGCGACATGAAAATTTCAAAGTCAGTAAAAAAATGCCTTGAAAAAATTCTTTCAGCCACAAAGCCACTTGAATTGGATTTAGGCGAAGTGATTACAGAAAAAACAAAAAGAAAATTTGTTGTAAGCTCAGGCTTAGGATTCGATGCGGCAGTCTGTCAAAAATCCTCACATTCAATTATAAAAAGAAACTTGAACAAATTCGGACTTGGAAAATTAACGTATCTTGCAATCGCATTGAATCAGATTATTCATGCTCCAAAGGCAGATTGCGCAGTTGAATTTGACAATGGCAAAAAACTTATCCTGCCGAAATTTCTTTTTGCAGTTTCAATGGTTCATCGCTATGAAGGCGGCGGATTTAAATTCTGTCCAAAAGCAAATCCTGCAGATGGAAAAATGAATTTGTGCATTGTGAACAACAAAACAGTTCCGGGAATTCTTTTTGCATTGCCAACTGCTTTTTTTGGACTGCACGGAATTTTTTCTGGAATAAATTTAATAGAATTTTCAAGCGCGACATTCAAGACAACAATTCCGCTTTGGCTGCACACAGACGGCGAAGTTTATCAAAAAGCTTCTGAAATAACAGTGCGCACTTTTGAAAAGAAATTAAAAATACTAGGCATCTAAAAATGAATTATCAAATAGAGCTTGAAAAAATTCTTTCATCGCTAGAAAAAAATATTCCGCTAGAAAGCAGACCTAAGCTTTTGCTTCATGCTTGCTGCGCGCCTTGCTCATCTTATGTTTTGGAATTTCTTGCTTCATTTTTTGACATAACAATCTTGTATTACAATCCAAATATTTTTCCAGAAGAAGAATACAAAAGGCGGCTTGAAGAACTAAAAAAATTCCTGCCTGATTTTTCTCCAGCAAAAGAAAATTCTGTAAAGCTCCTGGAAGATTGTTATATTCCGCAGGAATTCTATGACGCAATAAAAATCAAGGAAAATCCAGAACTTGCAAAAGAGCCAGAAAAAGGCGAGCGATGCAGAAGATGCTACGAGTTCAGGCTGAAGCGGGCTTTCGAATTTGCAAAAAAAAACGGCTTTGATTATTTTTGCACAACGCTTTCAATAAGTCCGTTTAAAGATTCAGAAAAAATAAACCAAATTGGAAAAGAGTTTTCTGAATGCGCAAATGGAAAACCAAAGTGGCTTTTTTCTGACTTTAAAAAGAAAGGCGGTTTTCTTAGAAGCCTTGAGCTTAGCAAAGAATTTTCTCTTTACCGGCAGCAATATTGCGGCTGCATTTTTTCCGCAGAAAATTCTAGCAAGACTCACGCACAACAAGAGAAGACGGAAGCACAATTTTAAGCGCGCTTTCATCTTTTCCTGCCGTTCCAGAAACAATCATTTTTACAGCCTGCTCGCCCATTGCTTTTTTCTGCACATTCATCGTGGTCAAAGGCGGGCACGTGTATTCTGAAATTTCAATATTGTCTATGCTGATTATTGCAACGCTGTCTGGAACAGAAATATTTTTTTTGCTCAAGCCGCGGAGAACTCCAATTGCAACTTCATCAGAACCGCAGACAATTGCTCGTGGAATTTTTTTATCAGCAGGAAAAGAATCTATCGCCTTGAATCCGCCGCTCATGTCAAAAGTTTCGGCAATAAAAAAGTTGTCTCGTTTTGCATCAAGATTTTTTTCAGACAAAGCAAGATGAACTCCATGTACACGGTCATCATCCTCACCAATATATCCTATGTCGGAAAAACCTTTTTGAATCAAATATTCTGTTGCCCGCCGCGCAGTTTCCTGTCTGTCAAACATAACGCTGCTCAATCCTTCATACTGAAATTCGATGCAAACAATTTTAGAAAGCCGCTCTTTAATTTTATCGATGATTTTTTTATCTTCGTCAGTTTTCAGGCACTGATCCGTTGCAACAAGAATCAGTCCGCCTATTTCTTCTTCGTGAATCAAACTGTTAAACAAAACCGGATTTTTCAGCTCATGGAAAAATCTTATAAAGCTCACCTGAAAATTCTGCTCATGCGCTTCAAGGTGAATTCCAGAAAGTATATCCGCATAATACGGACGCAAGAAAGTTTCAGAAGAGCAAAGAACAACGCCAAGCTTATTCGCTGCAAAACCAACATCGCCTTGCTGCAAAGCCTGCGCTGCTTTGTTCGGTCTGTAGCCAAGCCTTTCAATTGCATCTAAAATTCTTTTGCGTGTTTCTGGAGCAACAGAACGGTCAGAGTTTCCGCTTATAACATAGCTTACCATGCTCCGTGTTACGCCGGCTTCTTTTGCGACATCGTTTTGAGTAACCGCAGATTTCATATTTTCACCTTAAGGTTCGATTTTATAGCAGATTATTACCGGATCAAGCCCGATAATGACAGCTAAATATAAATTATAAACAACTTGAATGAATATTGGAAGCCTAAGTTTTTTGAATACTCAAGGCAAACGCATTATAAATAATTTAATTAAAGTTTGCGCGAAGGAACGGTTCCTGGGGCAAAAACACTCTGATTGTTGCGACCGCGTGAGCGGGCAATTCTATAGTTATTTTGCAACAACCAGCGTGTAGCGCATTATTGCGCGATTTTGAACCAGGAAACCGTGACTAGGAGCCAGTTTTATGCTGAATACATTTATAATGCGTTTGCCCTGTTTGAATAGTTGAATAGCAAAAGCAAAATCGTTAGCATAAGACAACATAAGAGGTTTTCTATGAAGAAATATTTTTTTTTAGCAATTCTGGCAGGTGCATCAGTTTTTGTTTCCGCTCAGACTTTTAAGCTTTCAGGCCATGTCCGCTCTGGAATTTCAACTGCATTCGACGGCGCAAAAGGAGAAGAGAATGACATCAATTCATTTTCCGCGGCAACCTGGACAAAGGGCGACTATTTTGGTGATGATGAATTTTCACGCATAAGGCTTGACGGCGAATTCATTGGAACAGAAAAAAAATTCGGAGCAAGCATAAGATACCAGTATGCAGGTTCGTTTGACAAAATCGCTTTCAATGAAAAAATGATAACTTATGCAAACGCCTGGGGAAAATTTCTTGACCAAAAACTTTTTGTCTCGGGCGGAAGAATAAAAGATATGTTTTTCACTTCAACCGGATTTGAGCAGTTTACATTTATCACAAAAAAAACTGGCGGCTATGCGGTTTATTCAATTCTGCCTGAACTGAAAATCGGCGGCGCAATCGTCCAAGATTATTTGTATTCATATTTGAAAGGCGAAAAATTTTTTCCAAGAAAAGATGGCTACGATAACGGAACAAAAGAATTCGGAAAAAACGCATTCGTGGGCGGAATAAATTTTACAAAAGATTTCTTTAGCTTTAGAGGAGCAGTTGCGGCAGCCGGAGCAGGATACGCAAACGTAAATTTGAAATTTGCAAACGGAATTAAATTCAGCGCGGAAGGAATTTACCAAAAACAGAAAACACGAAACGAGTTCAGAATGGGAAAACCGGAAATTCCAAAAATGAAACCAGCCCAGTTTGTTTTTGTTGAAAACATTGAATACACTGGAATTGACAAATTGCTTTTGGGAATTGCGAGTTATCAGCATTTTAGAGATGAAACTTATATAGACAAAGACGGAGACACATTGAATTTCTTTTCTATAATTCCGGCAGTAAAATACAATTTGCTAGACAGCCTTTCATTAAGCATTGAAAGCACAATCAGAATTTTTGACAGCCGCTATAAAGGAGACACAGACACCTATGCAAACATAATTCCTCGTGTTGACTTTGAAATTGCAAAAGGATTTACAGCGACTGTATACGGAGACATTTCCACAGATACCGACAGAAGAAAAAATTCCGTTGGTGCTGGTGTCTGTGTTGTATTCTAAAAAAATCCCCGGATATTTTTCCGGGGAGCTTTTATCTATTTTTTTAATTCTTTAAGAATTGCATTATAGACTGGTTTCGGCTTAAAGTCCTTATCATACAGCAATGCATTTCCTGTTCCCGGAAAAGTAGAAGGAACCCAGCTATGATTATCAGAAATTCCCCAAGTAATAAAGCTTGTAACATTTGGCATTTCGCTTGCTATTTTATATAGCATAAGATAAATATTCTCCTGAGCATTTTCATAGGCTTTTGAATTCTCAACTGGAATTCTTACATCAACTTCGCTAAAAGACACTGCAATGCCCATATCTTCATAACGCTGGATATTCTGACGGATTGCGTATTCACTATAACTTATCCTTGCATCAAGGTGAAGCTGCATTCCAACACCATCAATAGGAATTCCTCGCTCTTTTAAATTTTTAACTAGATTATACATGGCATCTGCTTTTGGATGTCCTTTTTCTTCATTATTAAATTCATTTAAAAATAATTTTGCATCTGGATCTACCTGATGTGCTTTTTCAAGAGCAATGTCAATATAGTCTGCGCCAATAGTTTCGTACCATACATTTTGACGCATAGAACCATCTTCGTTGAACATTTCATTAACAACATCATATTCTGCAATTTTTCCTTTATAGCGCGACATGATTGTTTCAATATGTTCATTCATCATTTGTATAGCTTGCTCTCTTGTCCATGAACTTGAAACAAAAGGAGAATTTTGTTGATGCCAAAAAAGAGTATGCCATTTTACACGCATATTATTTTTTTCTGCAAATTCTACAAGAGAATCAATATCATTCCAATTCCAAAAAGTTTTATTAGGTCTTAAATTTGCCCACTTCATGCTATTTTCATAAACAATGATTGAGCAATCATTCTGCAATATTTTTATAGTTTCAGGATTAAAAATATCGCCTACAGTAACAGCCATTCCAGAATTAAAACCATTATCTTTTGCAGCATTTTTAAAAGATTTTACGCAGGAACAAAGAAACACAGTAAAAACTAATACAATAAAAAAGTGAATTCTACTTCTATTTTTCACAAAAAAGCTCCTTGCTAACAAGACTAAAACTGTCGTTCCCGCACTTGTTGCGGGAATCTAATATCATTTACAAGATTGCTGACTGAATTTGCTATGCAAACATCACCGGGTCTATGCCCGGCAATGAGACTTTACACAATTGATGATAAAAATTTAGTATTCTATTTTTGACATATCTGTAACTTCTTTGTTGTAGTCAACGCCGTCAACATCGAAGCCGTTTATAATCAGGAAGTCGTGGCGGATTCCTGCCAAATCAACAAGCTCGTTTACATTTTCTTCTGTAACAGCCGGCATAACTTTGTTCACTTCATCCTGAACCTTTGGATCCATTTCCCAGTCATCCATGCGGATTCTATTTTCTGAATCTACAGGAACTTTTCCGTCAGCAGTGTAAAGACGCTCGGCAAACAAACGCTCCATCTGCTCAATGCATCCTTCATGAGTTCCCTGCTTTTTCATAATCTTAAAAAGAACTCCAAGATACTGTGTGATAATTGGAATAACAGAAGATGAACGTGTAATAAGTCCCTTGTTAACACTTACGTAAGCAGCTCCGCCTTTTGCCTTAAGAGCAGCATCAATGTTGTGCGCGCGTTTTTCCAAATCCTTTTTTGCCTCGCCGATTGTTCCGTCGCGGTAAATTGGATGAGAAAGAGAAGGTCCGATGTAAGAATAAGCCAAAGTGCGGCAACCATCTGCAAGAACATCCGCTTCTGAAAGATACTTAATCCATCTTTCCCAGTCTTCGCCGCCCATTACTTTTACAGTGTTCGGAATTTCATCTCCTTCCGCTGGCTGTGTTGAAGCCTGAGTAATTTTTCCGGTCATCATATCAAGAGACGCGCCAGAATAAACCTGATTAATAGGCTTGATTACTGAACGGTACATAACTTTTGTATCTGGATCTGTGCGGACTGGGCTTGCCAATGAATAAATAACAAGGTCAGCTTTTGCGCCCCAGTCTTTAAGCTGCTTTATAACTTCCGCGCGGCATTCATCGCTGTAAGCATCCGCATTGAAAGTCTTTGTCTTTAATCCGGCTTTTTCTGCGGCCTTGTCAAACGCCATATTGTTGTACCAGCCAGGAGTTCCGCCTTTTACCTGTGTAGGCTGTTTTTCAAATGAAACTCCGATTGTGTCAGCTCCGTATTCAAAAGCCGCTGTAATTCTGCTTGCAAGTCCGTAGCCTGTAGAGCAGCCAAGAACAAGAACAGTCTTTGGAGCTTTTCCGCCTTCCGCCAAAGTCTTAGTGCCACGCTTTGCCTTCTGAGCTATAACATAATTGATCTGATTTTCTGTTTCTTTTGCGCAGCCAATTGGATGAGCATTGATACACATATTGCTGCGGATCATCGGTTTAATAATCATTTTAAAGTCTCCTGTGAAAAATATTGTTACAATTTTAAAGTCTATCTATTTTGACATTTTACGTCAATATGTCAAATCTTCTTGAAAAAATTCCAGCATTGTGGCACTATTCTTTTGAAAAGGCTTTAAGCTAAAACTGAATTTTTTCGAGGTATTATTATGGAAAAGCACAACAAAATTTACAAACTTTCATTTTATTTTATTTTTTCCCTTATAGTTTTGCAGGGAATTTTTGCAGCCCCGAAAGTTTCAGAAAGAAGACAAAAACTCATAACATATTCGCTTTCATTTGTAGGAACAAAATATGTTTACGGCGGAACAGATCCAGAAACAGGATTCGACTGCAGCGGATTCATAGATTATGCAGTTAAAAACGGAGCCGGCATTCAGCTTCCGCGCACTGCAAATGAAATTTACAACAGCAGCCGTGTATTAAAAATCGACCCAAAGGAAAAAGAGCCAGGCGACTTGATGTTCTTTAAAAATGATCCGAACTCTGACCGCGTAACGCATATTGGACTTTACTGCGGAGTTTACCGCGGACCAATTACTGAATTCAACGGAAAACGCGTTTTCGTTTCGGCAGTAAGCGACGGTCCAAAAACAGGCGTGCAACTTACATTGATTAGCGAACGTTTCTGGAAAAACCATTTCTTTGGATATGGAAGAATTCTTCCGCGCACAAAAGTACAAGCTCAAGCTGCAAAAACACAAAATACAAGAGTGCAAAAAAAGTAACATTTTCCGCAAAAATCTGTTTTCAATGATATGAAAAGAGCAAAATATATATGCGCAACCTTTTATCTTTTTGCACTACTTGCATTTACAGGCTGCGCATCTTTAATTCAAGTCAAAGCGGAAAAAAATGGAATGCAGACTTTTTCAGCTGAAATTGATTTAGGTGAAGTAATTTCAACTGCAATAAAAGAAGCTTCAAACGGACTAAGCGAAATTAATTCCAGCGGCGGACTTGACTCAAATAACGAGCTTGTAATTTTCGATACAAAAAAAATAAAATCCGCACTAGAAAATTCAGAATTCAAAAATGCAAAAATTTCGTCTCCTGAATTTTCCAAACTGAATATTTCTGGAACTGGGAATTTTTCAAGCTTTGTTTCCCAGAATGAAAAATCATTAAAAATAAAATTCGGCCCGGAAAATATAAAAAAATTAGCTTCAACGCTTCCTGCAGAAACCCAAAGTTTTTTTGACCTTCTTATGGCTCCGGTTTTCACAGGCGAAGAAATGACTGCCAGCGAATACGAAGATTTAGTTGCGGTTGTCTACGGTGAAAATCTTGCGCAGGAACTAAAAAAATCCGCAGTGGAACTTTCGCTTGTTTCGCCCGCAGGAAAAACAAAACGATTTTCTATTCCACTTACGGATTTTCTGACTTTATCTGAAGAAAAAGTTTTCTCTATAGATTTTTAAATTCCGTTGTAATGCGTTCTGATTTTGTCCAAGATATAATCTTCAAATTCCTTGAGAGCAAATGCTTTCTGCGGAATTTTAGATGAAAATCTAAAGCGGCAAGTGACGGAATTTTCTCCCTGCTCTTTTTCTCCAACAACAAGAATGTACGGAGTTCTGTGTTCCGTTGAAATATTCTTGATTTTGTTTTTCATGTTGCTGTCGTCTGTATAAGCATTTGCGCGCACTCCAAGCGACTTAAGCTCATCAGCAACTTTTTCAGCATAAGAGTTGAATTCTGGAGCAACAGGAACAACCGCCGCCTGCTCAAATGAAAGCCAAGCCGGGAAAACGCCAGCATAGTTTTCAATTAGAATTCCAAGGAAGCGCTCAAGAGAACCAAGAACCGCGCGGTGCAGCATTACAGGATGATGCTTTTGATTGTCCGCGCCGATATACTCAGCGTTAAGACGTTCCGCGCTCGGAAGCTGATAGTCAAGCTGAATCGTTCCGCACTGCCACTGACGGCCAAGAGCATCAATAAGCGTGAACTCAAGTTTAGGTCCGTAGAATGCGCCTTCACCAGGCTGAATCTCATATTCCATTCCTGCTGACTTGCAAGCCGCCGCCAACGCTTTTTCCGCGTGCTGCCAAGTTTCCAAATCGCCAACGTGATCTTCCGGCATTGTAGAAAGTTTTACAAGCAAATTTTTGTCAAAACCAAAATCTTTATAAACATCAAGAAGCAAACGGCAGAATTTAGAAACTTCACTTTCAATCTGATCTTCTGTGCAGATAATATGCGCATCGTCCTGAACAAATCCGCGCACACGCATAATTCCATGCAAAGTTCCGCTTGGCTCATTGCGAACACAATGTCCAAATTCCGCAAGACGCATCGGCAAGTCTTTGTATGAGCGGACTCTTGAATTGAAAATTTCAAGTGCGCCAGGACAGTTCATGGGCTTGATTGCAAACATACGTTTTTCACTTTCTGTCACAAACATATTTTTTTGGTAATGTCCCCAGTGCCCAGAACGCTCCCACAAAGTGCGAGGCATTATAGCTGGCGTATTTACTTCCATATAACCGTCTTTGCGGATTTTTTCGCGCATATAGTCTTGCAAAGTTACATACATTGTCCAGCCATTCGGATGCCAGAAAATCTGGCCTGGATCTTCCGGGTCAAGATGGAACAAATCCAGCTGCACGCCAAGCTTGCGGTGATCGCGTTTGTCCGCCTCTTCAAGCATTGTAAGATAATCTTTTAAATCATTCGGCTTGTAAAAGCAAACTGCATAAATGCGTGTAAGCATCGGACGTTTTACATCTCCTCTCCAATAAGCGCCGGCAATGCTCATAAGTTTAAATGACTGCTGATTTATTTCCTTTGTATTCGCAACATGAGGACCGCGGCACAAATCAAGGTAGCCGTCCTGCTCATAAGTTGTTATAACTTCACCTTCTGGAAGTTCCTTTATAAGCTCTTCCTTGTAAGGCTGATCTTTAAAAAGCTCAAGCGCTTCTGGCTTTGAAACTTCTTTGCGGATAAAATCATGGTTGCCGGAAATAATTTTGCGCATTTCTTTTTCTATTGAAGCAAAATCATCCGCGCAAACCTTGTGTCCTTCTGGAAAATCAAAATCGTAATAAAATCCGTTTTCTATTGCAGGACCGATTGCAATTTTTGTTCCCGGAAAAAGATTTAAAACTGCTTCTGCCATTACGTGCGCACAACTGTGGCGTATTGTCTGTAATTTTTCATCAACTGCCATTTTCAATTCCTCGAAATTCTATACTGCTAATAGCATAGATTATTCTTTTTTTATTTATATTTCAACAAGACGTCAAGCGATGTCTATTTTTTCTATATGCGCGCCAAGGGACTTTAAGCGTTCTACAAGGTTTTCGTAGCCGCGTTCAATCTGATACACATTGCTAATCCGGCTTTCTCCACGAGCGCAAAGAGCCGCAATAACCATTGCCATTCCCGCACGGACATCAGGAGAAACAAGATGCTCGCCATGAAGAGAACTTGGACCTGCAACAACAGCACGGTGAGGATCACAAAGCGTAATTCGCGCGCCCATGCTTATAAGCTTATCCACAAAGAACATTCGGCTTTCAAACATTTTTTCAAAAATCAAAACAGTTCCTTCAACTTGAGTTGCAACAACTGTCATAATCGAAGTTAAATCCGGCGGAAATCCCGGCCAAGGACTGTCATCAATTTTTGGAATCATTCCGCCTAAATCCGTGTTCACTTTCATTTCCTGATCTGCGGAAACTGTAAGAACATCTTCTTCAATATCCCAGCGGATTCCAAGCTTGTTAAAAGAAATTCGCAGCGGACGCAAATCATTTACACGGACACCTTCAATTTTTATAGAACCGTGAGTGGCGGCGGCAAGTCCAATGAAAGAACCTATTTCCATAAAATCCGGACCAATTGAAAAATCGCAGCCCTTGAGTTTTTTCACGCCTTCAATCTTTAAAATATTTGATCCGACTCCTGAAATTTTTGCGCCCATTGCATTCAGCATATTGCACAAATCCTGAACATGAGGCTCGCTGGCCGCATTTGTAATTTCTGTTGAACCTTCCGCAAGAACAGCCGCCATAACAGCATTTTCTGTGGCAGTAACAGAAGTTTCATCAAGAAAAATATCAGAGCCAACAAGTTTATTCGCGCTGAATTCAAATTTTCTATCTATTGAAACACGCGCGCCAAGTTCTTCAAGCGCAAGAAAGTGAGTGTCAAGACGGCGGCGGCCAATAACATCTCCACCAGGCGGCGGCATTATGGCTTTTCCAGTGCGGGCAAGCAAAGGTCCTGCAAAAAGAATTGAAGCGCGGATTTTTTTACTAAGCTCAGGAGGAATGTCATTTCGAGATATTTCAGAAGCATTTATTTCCCAGGCATTTTCAGAAAGCTTTTCAACTTTTGCGCCAAACGACTGCAAAATCAAAAGCATAACGCCTGTATCTTCAATTTCTGGAATATTTCGTAAAATAACTTTTTCGGAAGTAAGCAAGGAAGCCGCAATGCAAGGAAGAGCTGCATTTTTGTTTCCGCTTGCCTTTATATTTCCCTTTATAGGAAAACCGCCTTCTATTTTATATTCATACATAACGCAATTATAAACAGATTTTGAATGAATTTCAATTTGGGCAAAAATATTATCTATAGAAAATCATTCACCGCAGCAAAGATGAACTAGAACTTCAACTGCTTTTATCATCTGGTCAAGGCTAGCCCATTCATTGCGCGAATGAAAATTGTGTCCGCCTGTAAAAATATTCGGGCAAGGAATTCCCATTTCCGTAAGCCTAGAACCGTCAGTGCCGCCGCGAATCGGAGTAAAAACCGGCTCTATTCCGATCGCCTTATACGCTGAAACAAGCCGCTCTGCAACTTTCGGATTCTTGTCCAGATTTTCTTTCATGTTCAAATATTGCTGCGTGTGCAAAACTTCAGCCTTTCCGCCGAAAAGTTCAGAAACAGTTTTTGCAAGAAGCTCAACCATAGATTTTCTTTTTTCCATTCCGTCCGCAGAAAAATCACGGAGCAAAAGAGAAACCTTCGATTCTTCTATAGAACCTTCAATTGAAATCGGCGCAAAAAATCCTTGCCTGCCGTCTGTTGTTTCTGGGCGTTCTCCAGCAGGAAGATTTGCAACAAAGGACGAAGCCATGCTGATTGCGTTTACCATTGTGCCGCGCGCTGTCCCCGTGTGGGTCGCATTGCCCTTAAAAACAACATCGCTCCTGAATGCATTAAAACATTCTGTCTCAAGCTCGCCGATATGTCCACCGTCCACAGTGTAAGCGCATTTTGACTTTAAAAGCTCAAGCGGAACTTTGTCCATGCCGTGTCCAGTTTCTTCATCCGGGGAAAAAATAACTTCAATTGCAGGATGCTTTAATTCCGGGTGGGTCAAAAGATATTCAAGGCAGGAAACAATTTCTGCAACGCCGGCTTTGTCGTCCGCGCCAAGCAATGTTGTTCCATCGCTCGTTATAATTGTTTCGCCATTTTTTGCAGCAATGAAAAGCGCTGAATCTTTTTTTGGATCAAGTTCTGCGCCGCAAAGAATAATTTTTTCGCCTGAATAATTTTCATGAATTTTTGGATTCACATTTTTCCCGGAAACTTCTTCAGAAGTATCTATATGCGCAAGAAGGCAAATTGAAGATTCCGTAGAACCGTTTGCAGGAAGAATTCCGTAAGTATAGCAATGCTCCGTTGTTTGAACATTCTCAAGTCCAAGGGACTTTAATTCAGCGCGCAAAACAGAAGCTATTTCGTTCTGGCCGGAAGTGCTGGGCATAATTCCAGAATCAGCTTTTTCAGAATCGCTTTCGCTCCAAATTTTTACATATTTCAAAAACCGCTCAAGCAAAGAATTTTTTATATTTAATTTATCTTCCATAATAATTTTAAGTATACAAGTTACTTTTAAAAATTGCAATTTTCGCAAACCGCAACTTCATTGTCATTTCCATGCTACGACATGGAAATCTGTTGTAAATTTACAACGGATTATCTGGTCAAGCCAGATAATGACTACAGCTTTTTATTTTTTTCGTGCAAGCAAAATTTTTTCAAGAAGCAAAAGAAGCTCCGGGTCATATTTAAATGAAACTTTTTTCAGCTCGTCCAACGCTTTTTTTCTGGACAAAGATTTTTTATATCCGTCCTGACGCACAAGCGAAACGTAATCTTCTGTCAAATGAATAAGGCGCGCCACATAAGGAATTTCATCTCCATTCAAGCCGTCTGGAAATCCTGTTCCATTTTGATTTTCATGATGAAAAAACGCCGCTTCCCAAAATATGTTTTTGTATTCATAAGGAACAAAGTCAAGCTGAAAAAGTCCTCTTGCGACATGAGTGCGCAAAAAAATTTCTTCCTTTCTGCTTAAAACTTCAGAATGAAAAAGCGACTGCTTGAATTCCAAATATCCAGCATCATAAACCATCGATGCCGCATAAAAAAGAATCCGCTCAAAAGGCTCTTTGTCTTTTAAAAGACTGTAGACAATCATGCTGACTTTTTTTGAATTCGATTTTCTGTTTGTATAAGAATCAATTACAGAGCCAAGAACAACACATTGCCTCACAAGACTAAAAAGTTTCTTCCTAAGCTCAGGCTCAATTTTTTCCAAGTCCTTTGAAACAGGAAGATTCTTTAAATATCTTTTTGCTGAAATTCTTCTTTTAAAATGAAGGACAAGAGCAAAAATAATAAAAGCAAACAATGCGCAAACAGAAATTAAAAAAGCCGCCTTCACCAAAAACAAAACAAGAGATGTAGGAATTCCCGGAATCAGCTCCTGAATAAAAGGAATAATTTCTATCAGAACATCGTCATTTTCGCCCATTCAAAAGATTCTACCATGTGCAAAACGAATTTTCAACAAAACAAAAATGCCGCTTGCCTAGCAAAAATTTCACTGGACAAACAGCATTAAAAATTTCCTAATTGAAATTTGCTAAATTAGAAAGAATAGCTCCAAGAAAGCGGAATTGAAATAAATGAATCTCCATCGCAAGTTTCATAGTTCAAGCCGGCAGAGAATGTGTGGTTTCCGAAAGTATATGAAACATTAGGATTTACACCGATTACAGGTTCTGCTCCGTCTGAAGTTTTGTCAAACAAGAATTTTCCTGTAACATCTGCGCTCAAAGATTCAGAAAGTCCGTAGCCTACGCAAGCCGCAAAGTACATATCGTATTCTGAATTTTTGTCATCTGTGTTGAAAAGTGTTTCTGCAGAAAAGCTCAATGCGTAAAGAGAATATTCAACGGAAACATTGAAAAGGCTTTTTCCAAATACACCGAAATCTTCAGAAATGCTCAAGTCATCAATGCAGTTTTCATAATAATTTCCAACAACTTCGTCGTCTTCTGTGATTTCGCCTTCTGCCTTGCTATAAGAATATCCTGCGCGGATTACAAAATCCTGTTCTGCAAGAGGCTTTACCATTGCATAAACACCAAAGCCGCGGTTGTCGCTGTCTGCAACATTTGAAACTGCCGCTCCAATTGTGAACATTTCTTCAAAAGCATATTCTGCGCCGAATCCAATGTTAAGATTTACAGTGTCATCATTTTCATCTTTTCTAGTGAAATAATTTACGTCATCCTCGCCGCCAAACGGAACTGTAACTGCAAGCTTAAGTCCTTCAATTGGTGTTACAGCAACTGTGAATCCTTCTGAACCAAGATTTCCCAAGGCAACATTGTCATCATAAATCGGGAGGTAAGAACCTTCAAGCCAGACATCTTCATGGAATCCAAGAGCAACCATTTCAACTGGGCGGTATTCAACAAACCAGCTCACATCGTCCCAAGCAAAACCAAAATTCTTGTCGTTCCAGTCGTCAAGGATAAAAGTAACATCAAGTTCTGCGTCTACTTTTTCTGAAGTGAAAGTCGCAACAACATTTTCTTCAAGTCCGGCAAAGTCTTTTGTTGTTTCATCTTCACTGTCATTGTAAACTTTTCCTTTTCTGATTGTTGTAACGTCAGAAGAAAGTTCGTTTGTGAATTCCACAGTCTGTGCAAATGCGGAAACAGAAAGCAAAACGGCTGCGGCAAAAGCAACAGCACCCTTAAAATTGATTTTCATAGATACTCCTCGAACAAAAGTTAAACAAAGCTAAACATTATTAGCTCAAACTAACTTTTGTTTACAAAGACTAACTTAAACAAAATCAATTGTTTTGTCAATCTGAATTTACAACAAAATTATTTTTTCCAGCCGTCGTATTTTTCGCATTCAAGGATTTTTCTTGCATTTGCCACACGTTCCGCGGAAGGACTTTCTGTATCCTTTAAAACGTAGTCAATGCCAAGGTCTTTGTATTTCATTGCGCCAAGTCCGTGGTAAGGAAGAATTTCCACACGCTGAACATTCGAAAGTGTGCGGATAAAATCTCTTGTGTGCAAAAGATATTCATCATTGTCTGTAATGCCCGGAACAAGAACATGGCGAATCCAGATTGGCTTTTTAATTTCATCCAAATAGCGGAACATCTCGATTATATTTTTTCCAGTGCGGCCGGTAAGCTTTATATGTTCCTCTTCATCAATGTGCTTAATGTCCATCAAAAGAGTGTCTGTAGCTTCCATAAGCTTCTTGAATTTTTCAAACCATTCGCCTTCTTTTGTAAACGGACCGCCAGCAGTATCGATGCAAGTATTAACGCCTTTTTCTTTTGCCTTTGTAAAAAGCTCAAGCAAAAAATCAAGCTGCATCAAAGGCTCTCCGCCAGAAACCGTGATTCCGCCTTTTGCGCCCCAGTAAGCCTTGCAGCTCAAAGCTTCATTTAAAAGCTCGTCCGCAGTGTAAAGCTTGCCCTTTGTCATGTCCCAAGTGTCCGGGTTGTGGCAATATTTGCATCTTAAAGGACAGCCTGAAAAAAAGATTATAAAGCGAACACCAGGTCCGTCCACAGAACCAAAAGATTCCAGCTGATGAATATATCCTTGCATAAAAATTCCTTGCTGATAAAAAGTGTGTATTTACAAGGTCAAATGTCGAATTTTATATTTTACTGTCATTATCGGGCTTGACCCTGCGATGTTTCTGAAAGAAACTCGGTTAATAATCTGTTGAAAATTTACAGTAGATTCCCGTGTCATAGCACGGGAATGACAGTTAAGTAGCTATTTTTAGCAAAATCCGATATTCAATCTACAAAATAATTTAACACTTCTTTTTAGAAAAAAAAAGCCCCACAGGAATTCCTGTGGAGCTTAAAAATTTAATTCAAAAATGAAAAACTACTGCTTGAAATATGTACCTTGATACGAATCAAAGTAAGTCTTACCATTTTCAGTTTTTATAATAATAGTTTCTGTTTCGCCATCATCATAAGTAATTACGATTTCACCATCTTTTGTTGTGTCTCCTGAATACTTTCCTGTTTCTGAAAAATCACCTTCTTCATCAGAACCATTAACTTTGAAAGAGCCATCATCATAGAAAGTCACTACTGTTTTATAACCTTCCTCTGATATAGCCCAAGTTGTTACAACGCTTGGATCGTCGTCGTCATCGTCATCTTTGCAGCCTACAAATGCAAGCGCAAGAACCATAGCTGCCAATACAGCTGAAATTTTAGCAAACTTTCTCATAAGTTCACTCCTTGAAAAATAGATTACGCTGAAAAAAAATTCAGCAGTCTCCATTGTACCCCCCCCCCGGGAATTGTCAAGTGCTTTTGCAAATTTTTGTTATAAACTTGGAATCAAATATGTAGAAAATGTTAGAATTTTGTCTTATACTTGCAATGTAGAAATATGTTAATTTGGTACATTTTTCACGCTTTCGTTGAAAATAAAATCTTCAGCATATTTTTAAGCCGTTCGTTGAATAGCTATTGTTGAACCTAGGAGGATTTTAATGGAAAAGAAAATTGGATTCTTTCTTTTTACATGCTTATTTGCACTTTTTCTTACAAGTTGTGATGAAGTTTTGTCTGTTGTAACAGTTGGTGATGATGGTGAAAAAATTATAAACAATTATGTTTCTGTGATTGGGAACACAGTTTATGATGAAAGCGTTTCCCTTAAATCGTGGGAAGAAATCGAACTTCTAAAAGAAGAGAATATTGATTTAGGTGATTTACTTTTTAAAATCGTGAATAAAAAAGACAAAATCGTAGTTTTAGGCGATAAAGAAGCTGCCATTGAAATTAATTTCTTTGAAGGCGGATATAAGTTCAAGCTTTTTGGCTCGATAGATTCCCTAAACGAAGCATTTAAAGATTTATAATAGAGGAAGAAAAATGAAAAGCTATATGAAATTTTTAATCTTGGCATTTGTTGTTTCTGCAATTTTTACTTCATGCTCAAAAAAGCCTCTTACTCTTGATGATTCAACTTCAATGAAAACGCTTCTTAAAGCAAGTGATAAAGAAATTACAGAACTTGTTATTCAGGAAGCATCTCAAAAAGCAGGTGTGAGTGCCGAAAAAGTAAATGTTGAATACATTTATCGCGATAAAGAGAATCAAGCTGTAGTTGTAAAAAGCAGGATAGACGAAAAATAAAATCAGCGCAGTAACAAGGTGTTTGTTACTGCACTAGTTGGATGCCAAATTCTATAAAGGTTCTATTCATGTCTTTATGATTGCAAGATTTTTTCTGTATAAAAGGAAAGAGGTTTGCCTAGAAACTGCGTTTTATTCTTTTGATTCTTGTCTGTCCACTGTCATCAATATTTTTGTTAATCCTTTTTCATTTAATTCATTTTTTCCCTTCCCTCCGCTTTATAGACTGAAAAAAAACGATGTAGTATGATGAAATGCATGGAAACACCAAAAACGCCGGATTATGCGGTTCTGAGCAGCTGCGGAAAATACACATCTTTCACTTTTAAAAACCACAGCATAAGATTCAGAACTTCAGCCGCGCTGAAAAAATACATGGAAATCAAAAAATGGGATTCAGGCTATCTGGTTGTAACTGCGGACTACAAAAAACTCGGTCTCACAGAAGAATACATCGACCTGATTCCAATTCTGAAAGATTTGCATTTTAATGAAAAAGAATTTCTAGCCCCGATAAAGGAAGTGAAAATTGAATACTGAAAAAATCAAGGAACTGGCAGACAACGCGGAAGTAATCATCTGCGGATACGCATTCTCAAAATGTGAAAACGGCATTTCAGTCTTAAATCTAAATGCCCCAGACCATGCCGCAGTTTTCTCAAACGAAGGAGAAATGCTTGAAACCAGCATGGACGACATAGAACTTTCAATAGTCCGGGACTATCTTGAAAAAAGCAAAAAATATATGGAATGTGAAAATGCCTAAATATTTTGAATTCAAAGTCTGCGGATATTATCTGTATTTCACCGCAAAATGCATTGTTGAAGCATTTCATATCCACGCAAGCGACTCAAAACTTACAGAAGAAGGAGCTGCTAAATTTTTTGTCAGAGAAGACGGCTCAACATTGATACAGAAAAAAGGAACTCTTAATGACAAAGAAATCCGAAAAATACAAGAGTTCATAAAAGATAACTACAAAGATATGTACAAAACTTGGGCTGTCTTAAGCGAAAACGGATTCTACAAAAAATAAAACCAATAAGGAAACAGAATATGAAATTCATTTCGTGGAACGTGAACGGACTTCGCGCCGTTATTGGAAAGAACTTTATGGAGGCGTTCGGCTCGCTCGACGCGGATTTTTTCTGCCTTCAGGAGACAAAGCTCCAGGCCGGGCAGATTCAGATGGAACTCTCGGGCTATCACCAGTTCTGGAACTATGCCGAAAAAAAAGGCTACTCAGGAACCGCGATTTTTGCAAAGCACGAGCCTATTTCCGCAAGCTACGGAATCGGAATTGCTGAGCACGACACGGAAGGCCGCGTAATTACTCTTGAATACGAAAAATTTTTCCTTGTTACAGTCTACACGCCGAATTCTCAGGACGAGCTGCGCCGGCTTGAATACAGAATGAAATGGGAGGACGACTTCCGCGCCTATCTTAAAACTCTCGCGCAAAAAAAAGGCGTGATTGTCTGCGGAGACATGAACGTTGCCCACGAGGAAATCGACATCAAGAATCCCAAGACGAACCGACACAACGCAGGATTCACGGATGAGGAGCGCGGAAAAATGACAGAGCTTCTTTCGTCAGGATTCACGGACAGCTTCCGCCACTTCTACCCCGACACCGCCGAAGTCTACAGCTGGTGGTCGTACAGATTCCACGCCCGCGAGCGCAACACAGGCTGGCGAATCGACTATTTTCTCGTTTCCGACAGCATAAAAGACAAAATGACCGGCGCGAAAATCCACACGGAGATAATGGGAAGCGACCATTGCCCTGTTGAGCTGGACATGGAGCTTTAATATATGGTTCTACTCATAATCGACACGCAAAAAGCACTAACAAACAAAAATTTGTATAATTTTGAACAGTTTGAAAAAAACATTTCGCTTTTAATTTCAAAAGCAAGAAAAAACAATACCGAAGTTATTTTTACAAGGCACGATGATGGTTTTGGAACGGAACTTTCAAAAGGAACAGAAGGATTTGAAATTTATGAACCTTTTAAACCTAAGCCGGAAGAAAAAATTTTTGACAAAAATGTAAACAGCCCATTTAAAAGCACCGGATTATTGGAATATCTGCACGCAAAAAAAGAAACAACGATAATAGTTGCAGGACTTCAGACAGAATACTGCATCGACGCAGCAGTAAAATGCGGTTTTGAATACGGATTTACAATAATTGTGCCACAAAACGCAAATACAACTTTTGACAATTCTTTTATGACTGGAAAACAAAGTTACGAATACTACAATGATTTTATATGGAAAGATCGATACGCCCAGTGTATTTCAATTGAAGAAACTATAAAAAGAATAAAAAGCAGCAAATAAACAGAACTCCCTTATAAATAATTTTTTATACAATGATTTTATAAAAACAAAAAAGCCGCCTTTGGAAAACCAAAAGCGGCCGTTTTTTATGCAGTCTTAAAAGTCAGCATTAGAGGCTTGCGTGGCAAGTGCGGGCAATAACATCGTCCTGCTGTTCCTTTGTAAGGTTGATAAAGCGAACTGCATAACCAGAAACGCGAACTGTGAAGTTTGCATATTCCGGCTTATCTGGATGAGCCTGGCAGTCCTTGAGTTTTTCAACTCCGAATACGTTAACGTTCAAGTGATGCGCACCCTGATCAAAGTATCCGTCCAAAACGTTTACAAGGTTAGAAATGCGCTCGTTCTCGTCATGTCCAAGAGCGTTCGGGTTGATTGTCTGTGTATTTGAAATTCCGTCCAAAGCATATTTGTAAGGAACTTTTGCAACAGAGTTCAAAGACTTGATAAGACCCTTTGTTTCTGCTCCATAAGAAGGGTTAGCTCCAGGAGAGAATGGCTCGCCAGCTTTGCGTCCGTCTGGAAGAGCGCCAGTTGCTTTTCCGTATACAACGTTTGAAGTAATTGTAAGGATAGAAGTTGTAGGCTCTGCATCGCGGTATGTGTGGTTCTTTTCAATCTTTGACATAAATGTCTTAAGAAGCCATGTCGCAATTTCGTCCGCGCGGTCATCATCCTGTCCGTAGCGTGGGAAGTCGCCTTCAATTTCAAAGTCCTTTGCAAGTCCGCTTTCATCACGGATTACTTTTACTTTTGCATACTTGATTGCAGAAAGTGAGTCAACTACGTGGCTGAATCCTGCGATTCCAGTTGCAAATGTTCTCTTAAGATTTGTGTCTTCAAGAGAAAGCTCGGCAGCTTCGTAGTAGTACTTGTCGTGCATATAATGGATTGCGTTCAATGTGTTTACATAGAGACTTGCAAGCCATTCAAGCATAGCATCGTACTTGCGCATAACTTCATCATAATCAAGGTAATCAGAAGTGATTGGAGCAAATTCCGGACCAACCTGAACTCCCGGTGTAAGTCCTGCAGGCTCGTCTTTTCCGCCGTTGATTGCGTAAAGGAGAGCTTTTGCAAGGTTTGCGCGCGCACCAAAGAACTGCATTTCTTTTCCTGTCTGAGTTGCAGAAACACAGCAGCAGATTGAGTAGTCATC